>JALWLR010000148.1 GCA_027084065.1 Helicobacteraceae bacterium
CCTTATATAACGGGGGCGAGTGTTCAACCCGCGCAACTTGTTATGTGGCTATTATACCGACATATATTCTTCAATTTCTCGTTCAATACGTTTAAACTCATTAATTGAAACACAATACCCGTCAGACTATTTAGCAGCTTCAGAGTTTTCAATAACAATATTGATGATGGCTAAATCTTCTGAACAAACTAATTGTAATTGAATAGCCTCTTTCTCTACGTGCCAAGCACAAACATTGTCGAGGTTAACATTAAAACTATCTGAAATTTTTAAACCCTTTTTCATTTATTACTCCATTTATAAAAATTTGATGCTAGAACCATTCTAGACACATAACGTTTGACTTGATGAATAAGCGGTCTTACTCAATTAAGTTTTTTATCTCTTAAAAGTATTTTAGCATAAGAAAATTAGAGAACTCGGCAGGGTAGCTTATTCATCATCCAAGGTTTTGTTAAACATTTTTATTTATCTTTTATTTCCTTATTTGCTTCTTTTTTTGGTGGTTTAGCTTTATAAGTTTGAAATACACCATTACTTCTTCTTGTGTAATAATAATCACAACCATCGTGTGGACAAAATATTTCTTCAGATTCTTTACATCCTGGAAAACCTGCAAACCGTTCTTCTACAGTGAAATAATTTCCACATTTAGGACATTGCTCAATATCTTTCATTCTTACTCCTTTGTTTAACGGGGGCGCGGGTGAGTTGCGACCTCGAATGATAATTTTAATTTTCAGACGAGGTTGTCCATTCCTCCCGCTTGTTATCTGGCGCTGTGCGACAGATGACCAGTGGACGTTCAGCCCGCGCCCCCGTTATCCGGTCACGCAGTGAGCGGATAACTATTTATTAACACACATTTTATATAAAAGAGCTCTAAAAGTCAATATTAACACTACAAATTTTTGTGTGTTAATTGTTGAAAATATGTCATTTTGCAATATTTTTGATGGTTTTGCTTGAAATCGTTCATAATCCTTAAAGATTTTATGTGTGTTACTGAGAATATAGCGTTTTAACACACAAGAGTGTGTGTTAAATGGAAGAATCCGGCAGTAACACACAAAATGTTCCTTAAACGAAAAGATGATCTTGGGAGTGAAATGATGAAACAGCAAAAGAAAAAACTGCTTGATATAGTTCGAGAGAAGATACGTGTGAAGCACTATAGTTACTCCACTGAGCGGACTTATGTGCATTGGATCAAGCAGTATATACTTTTTCATAACAAAAGGCATCCCATAGAGCTTGAAAAAAAGGACATAGAGCAGTTTTTGACAAAGTTGGCAATGAAAGACAAGGTTTCTCCCGGTACACAGAACCAGGCTTTTAGCGCGCTTCTTTTTCTTTATCGAGAAGTTTTAGGGATCGATATAACAAGCTGGAATATCCAGGCTTTGCGAGCGCAGGAGAGGAAGCATATACCAGTTGTCCTCACAAAAGATGAAGTGAAAAAGGTTTTACTGCACATTCCTGAAGAATACAGTTTGATTGTTCATTTAATGTATGGCTATGGACTTCGGATGAGCGAAGCGCTTAACCTTCGTATAAAAGATATAGACTTCGGATTTGATAAGATTTACATTTGGGACTCGAAATCACTCAAAGACAGAACCGTGCCGCTTCCACAAGCATTGAAAGCGAAACTTTTAGAGCAAGTCGAAAAAGTGAAGCAGCTTCATCAAGAGGATCTAAAAGCCGGATATGGAAGCCTTTACATCCCTTACGCTTTGAGCAAAAAAAGTACCCTAAAGCGAAGTTCGATACAAAGTGGCAGTATCTTTTCCCGATGAAAAGTCTCTCTTACGATCCTCGCTCAAAGGAGAGAAGAAGGCACCATTTGCATCCGCAGACTCTTGGGCGCAACATCAAAGAAGCAGCCCTTAAAGCGAACCTGCATAAAAGAGTAACTTCACATATATTTCGTCACTCTTATGCTACACATCTGCTGCAATCAGGAATCGATCTTAGAAGCATACAGGAGCTTTTAGGGCATAAGTCTGTGGAGACAACGATGATCTATACGCATGTTGTGGCGGAGATGAACAAGGCAAAAGTTATGAGTCCTTTGGATATTGAGTAAAAGCCCTCTTTGTGCTTGCTTGTGCTATCATTTCACAAAATTTTTCTAGGTGGTAGCATGGCACTTATCGATCTAATCGGTATCAGTAAAAACTATGAAGCACAGAAAATCCTCTGCGAAGTTGATTTTCATATGGATGAAGGGGAACGTGTCGTTATCATTGGCAAAAACGGCAGTGGAAAGAGTACGCTTATGAAGATCATCGCGGGTGTTCTTGAAGCAGATGAGGGACGGCGTATCGTGCAAAACGATATTCAGATCAAAATGCTCGATCAAAAGCCGAAGTTTCGTGAGGGTGCAACGGTACGTGAAGCTATCGAAGAAGCACTTGTAGAACTCAATGAAGCTAAAAAGCGTTATGAAGAACTCAGTCTCAAACTTGCCGAAGATTTCGAAAACAAGCAACTGCAAAACGAGATGGAAAAACTCTCAAACTTCATCGACCATCATAACGCATGGAATCTCGATGACAAAATAGAACGTGTACTACAAAACTTCCAACTTAAGCAATATGAGCACAAATCAGTCGATCTGCTCAGTGGAGGGGAGCAACGGCGTGTGGCTTTGGCTTCACTGCTTTTACAAAAGCCTGACATTCTGCTCCTTGATGAGCCGACCAACCACCTCGATGTCTATATGGTGGAGTTTTTAGAAGAACTTATCAAAAAAGAGCGCTTTACCCTACTTTTCATCTCCCATGACCGCTACTTCATAGACAACATTGCCACAAGAAGTGTTGAAGTAGAAAATTGCAAGCTAAGAAGTTTTAGTGGAGGGTACTCAAGCTATCTCAAACAAAAAGAGGAGCTCTTGCGCACCATGCAAAAACAGCATGAAAACCTCCTTCGACTGCTTCGAAGCGAAAATGAATGGTACGCACGAGGTGTACGAGCACGACTGAAGCGAAACGAAGGTCGAAAAGAGCGGCTGATGCAGCTTCGAGAAGCGGCAAAAACCAACCCGGCAAAGATTCGCAAGATGAGCCTGGAACTTCAACGTGAAGCCAAACACTTCAACCGTGACAAGAGTATCAACAAACAAAAGATGCTCTTTGAGATAGAGCATCTCTATGTCAAACTTGGAGAAAAAGAGCTTATCAAGGACTTCTCTACCCGCATACTCCAAAAAGATTCCATCGCTATAGTCGGACCAAACGGCAGTGGCAAATCGACTCTGCTCAAAGTCCTTTTAGGGCGCATCAAACCTACTGCCGGCAAAATTAAAAAAGGAGACTTTCGCATAGGCTACTTCGACCAACATAGAGAGATGCTCGATGATGACAAAAATCTCATAGAGACTTTTTGTCCCCAAGGTGGAGACAGAGTCGATGTACGCGGAAAAAATATGCATGTTTACGGCTATCTTAAACAGTTTCTCTTTCCAAAAGAGTTTCTAGACAAAAAAATAGGCGTCTTAAGCGGTGGGGAGAAAAACCGTGTAGCACTTGCGCTGCTCTTTACAAAAAATGTAGATGTCCTCATTCTCGATGAGCCGACAAACGATCTTGATATTCCTACCATAAATATTCTTGAAGAGCAACTCATCAATTTTCCCGGTGCCGTTATATTGGTAAGTCATGACCGCTACTTCGTCGACAAAATTGCAAAAAAACTTTTTATCTTCAAAGGCGACGGTACCATTGAAGAGTCTTACCAACAATACACTGAATATTTAGAACTTGAAAAAGAGCTCCGTGAAATAGATTCGATAGAAAAAGAGGCAAAAGAAAACAAACCCAAAGAGGAGAAAAAAGAGCGTAAAAAAGTTCTCAAACTCACATACAAAGAAAAAATGGCACTGGAGCAACTTCCGCTTGAAATAGAAGAATTAGAACTGCTCATCGAAGAGAAAAACGAGTGTCTTGCAAATCCAAAATGTTACGAGGAGATAGGCATAACTACTCTTGCAAAAGAGTTAGAAGAGTTGGAAAAAACGTATGAAGAAAAGGTTGAAGAACTGCTTACAATCGAAGAAAAAGTAGAACAAATAGAGTCGGCCTCTTAGCCGACTCCCTTAATTCAGCTTCTCAGGTGTAAGACCTGCTTTTTCCAAAAAGTGACGAATTTCTACAACCATATCTTTTGAGAGTACATGGTCATGTGGAATCGGGATAGTAAACTCTACATCGTTGACGACTATTTTCGCTTTGTTGTGCTTGGAAATCTCCACTTTTGCACCATAATGCTCTAAAGCATGCATCAGTTTTCTGAAGTCGATATTCCCGCTTGTGGGATGCTCGAAAATTTTTTGGATTTTCTCTTTATGTTTACTCATGGAATTATCCTTTAAATTATTGCTATTTTAAGTATAACGCAACAAAACTTAAACTACTCAAGATGCCGCAATGACTCACGATGCATCCCTATCATTTCATTTTCTATTTTGCCACTGTATTTATAAAGAGCTACACCGCTGACTTCGCCTACAAGTTCAAAATCATTTTCATCAGCAACAAGTTCTTCCATAAATGTGGAGGTATTCTCCAGTTTCTGAGCAAAATTCTCTAACCGTTTATGATAAAACTCTTTGGAAACATTTCCTTTTTCCACTATAGAAACTCCTAGAGCATCTCCACTAACCGAAGGACATGCAGCATCGATAAAAACCTCATCGAAAAACGGACTCAAAGGATAAAGCCTGCAAGCCGGAGGACGCTCTTCATAAATGCTGCAGTAACCATTTTCATCAAGATAGCTACATGCAGAATCTCCATCATTCAACACCATTAACGGACGGAATACTCCATTGACGCTTCCAAAAAGAATTGGAAAATGCTTGTAAACCTCCATAAAATCCTCTACAACTAAAGGTGTCAGCGAATACCCCGCTCTTCCATCACAGCAGCGTTTGTCACAACTATAACAGCTTCCAAAATAAAAATCTTTTTCACGAATATTTATATAACTTCCAATCTGTTCCATTACACTTCCCTTTCTTCTATGTAAACTGCAAGCCAAACAACTACCTTTTTCGTCTTTAGAAGTGTATGCTCGGTATTTGCCGGAATGAAAAGGGTATCGCCATCGGCAAGCGTGTAGATTGTATCATTCATTTGCAGTTGCGCATACCCTTGAAGCACACAAACCCACTCGTCACACTTTTGTTTGAAAGTTTGAGGTGTGCTGAGAGTATTGCTCACAATCCGTTTGATTGTGACTCCCTCTTTTGTAAGCAAAGTTGTAAACAATTCCCTGTCTTTTTCAGGAATATCATACTCAAAAAGATTCATCGTTTTTTCATAATAAGCAAAACTTTGTCATTTGTATCGTAAAGTGAAAATGTCTGCTTCTCCACCACTTTTAAAGCATCGTTTTTTAAAAAGCGCTGTAACGGATGAAAATATTGCAGTATCTTTTCTTGATACTTGGAATACTTTCCGTCATTCTCTTTTTCAAAGAAGGTAAATACCGTGTGAAGCTCATCATTGACAAACTCTGCATCAACATTTAAAAAACCGCTCTCGTCTTCACTGCTCATTACCCCCTCGGCAACCTCGCTAAAACCAAAGCGGGTATTGATGTCAGCTATAAAGACACCACCATCATTCAGACGCTTGGCAACCTCATGAAAAAAAACCTCCAACTGCTCTTTATCCATAAAGTTCAACACATCAAAAATCGAAACAATCGCATCGAATTTCCCCTCTACCGCTTCTATACCGCCGTGAACTACATCAAGCCCCTCATCTTGAGAGCTTTTAGCCATTACCTCACTGGGGTCACACCCTTTTGCTCTGATTCCTTTTGCATTTACACGCTTTAAAAATCCGCCGCGTCCACATCCAACATCCAGCAAACTCTTCACTTCCAAATCATCCAACTCACTCATATAAAGTGAATGAAGGGCATCGGTTGCCTCTTCTATGCCAAGGAGATGCTCCACTTTTGCATAAAGATCGAGATTAGCCGTTTTTGATGACATTTTTAATCTTTTCGTAAATAGAGAGAATTTCATCTTTTTTAGCGATATAGCTGTTTTTATTGGCTATGAGGTAAGTAGAGCTCTCCATTATCTCCTCTACAACCTCCAAACCGTTTTGTTTCATGGTTGTGCCTGTTTCGACTATGTCCACTATCATGTCGGCAAGCCCTACAAGCGGCGCTAACTCTATAGAGCCGTAAAGCTTGATAATATCTACAGAAACTGCCCGCTGTTCGAAGTAGTGTTTGGTAATATTGACCATCTTTGTAGCGACTTTGAGCTCCGGTTTGGTCAAGTCAAGTTTTTCCCCTTTTTTCATTCCAATTGCAACTTTGCAAACACCTTTACGCAGATCAAGCAGTCGAATGACATCAAGCCCCTGCTCTTCCAGCGTATCCAGACCCACAACACCTATGTCGGCAGCTTGACGATGCACATAGGTCGCCACATCCTGATTACGTACAAGCAAAAAACGAAAATCCGGAGTATCTAAAATGAGTTTTCTATCATCAAATGCAAACTCCGAACCAAAAATCTTTTCAAATATCTCAAGCGTCTCTTTGGCTATGCGCCCTTTTGGCAATGCTACTGTTAACATATTTTCCTTTCCTCTGCTATTTTGCGTACTCTATGGCTCGAAGTTCGCGTATGACATTGACTTTTATCTCACCTGGATACTGTACACGCTCTTCAATCTCTTTGGCAATCTCTTTTGCAAGCAGTACACTTTCATCGTCATTGACTAAAGAGGCATTGACGATAACACGTACCTCCCGTCCCGCATTGATGGCATACGCTTGCCGCACACCACTGTGTGAAGATGCTATCTCCTCTATCTCCGTTACGCGTTTGAGAAAACTCTCAAGCACTTCGCGCCGTGCACCAGGACGTGCTGCAGAAAGAGCATCGGCCGCGCATACCGCACCGCACTCTATGGACTTTATATCTTCATGTCCATGATGAGCATAAATAGCGTTGATAACCACCTCATTTTCATTATAGCGTCTGCATATCTCTGCACCCAAATCGACATGATTGCCCTCCACATCATGGGTTAGCGCCTTACCTATGTCATGAAGCAGTCCCGCACGTTTTGCCAAAGCGACATCACCACCCATTTCCGCAGTCATAATACCCGCTAAATGAGCCACTTCAAGTGTATGTGCAAGTGCATTTTGCCCGTAACTCGCACGGTATCGTAAACGTCCTATCAGCTTCATAAGCTCCGGATGCATTACACCCACTCCAAGTTCGCTCACTATCTCTTCACCTTCATGTAAAATCGACTCTTCGAACTCTTCACACACTTTTTCATATATCTCTTCAATGCGTGCAGGTTGTATACGACCATCTTCAATGAGTAGCTCCAGTGTCTTAGTCGCTATGGCACGTCTGTAAAGATTGAAACTGCTTACGACAATGGCATTTGGCGTATCGTCTATGATAATATCGACGCCCATAAGCGTCTCAAGCGCTTTGATGTTGCGCCCCTCTTTACCTATGACACGCCCTTTTAGCTCATCGTCATTGAGGGTTACGACCGATGTCAGACGCTCAGCCGCAAACTCTCCGGCATAACGACTCGTCGCTTGAGCCAAAATATAGTTCGCATGCTTCTTCGCTTCCGCTTTGGCTTCATTCTCATACTTGCGTACGACATGTGCTATCTCCGCACGACTTCGCTCTTCGACCTTTTCTAGAAGACTCTTTTTCGCCTCCTCTTCGGTCATACCCGCACAATGCTCCAGCATGTGCAACGCATCCTCTATCTTCTCTTCGTACCGCTGTTGCAGCGAGTGGAGGGATTTTTCCAATCTCTCAAGATCTATCTTTTTTGCATGTAAAACAGTGCTCTCTTCAGCAAGACGTCGCTCTTCACTCTCTTTGTAGCGTTTGAAGTTTTGCTCTTTTTTATGAAGCTCACGCTCCTTTTCGGCAAGCTCTGCGCGTGCTTTCGTCTTCGCTTCTTCATACGCTTTTTGTGCTTCAAGCTCCAGCTCTTGCACTTTGAGGTTCGTTTTATGCAGCAGCAGTTGCGCTTCATTCTCTATGGCTGCCGCTTTTGCTTTTGCTTTTTCGACATAAATGTCGAAGTTGGCACTTGTGATCTTTTTTGAGATGAAAAATCCGATAGTTCCACTCGCAGCGGCTATTACACCGCTTTGAACTATCTCCAATATCATCTGTTCCTCTTTTCCAGCCTTGTTTCCGAAGTGAGAATCACATCGGCGGAAATATCGTATCTATCACAAACACTCGCATCGGTTTTACACAATTTTCTTTGCAGGAAGATCGTATAAGGTTTCTTTTTGAGATTTGCGAAAAAACGATCGTACATTCCTTTCCCAAACCCGATACGTTTGAAATTTTTATCGATGCCTACACTCGGAACAACGGCTATATCTAAATTTTTAATTCTTTGTAAACTGTTACCCGCTTCATATATACCAAATTTTTTTCTCTTTAGCGGTAACCTATATGGTACCATTTTAAAGCTTTTCCCTTCCATAAACGGCACATAAATTCGATATTTCGAACGCATTTTTCTTAGCGTTTTCATTATATTGGCTTCAAAAGGCAGAGGTAGATAGAACAAAACAACACTTCCTCGTTTTGCATGTAGACTCAGCTCCTTTTCCAAACGCGCATTGACTTTTGTATCGAGCAAAAGGGTGTTGTGTCGTACCTTTTTATGTCTTTGCAAACATCGCTTTCGTACACTCTCTTTCGTCTCTTTCATTTCTCTGCCTTTTGTCAAAAAGCTACTTCTTAACTCTTTATAGATATAATTGCGCCCAAAATTATACAAAAAGAAGGTAGCTACATGCGACATAGACTGTGGATATTTTTAAGTCTCTTCGTTGTTTTACTTAGCGGATGCGGAAACGATATGAAAAAAAACACCTCCAACAACACCGACATTCAAAAAAAACATGAAAACAATACACTCACACTCCGATTCATCGACTCCAACGAAACAGTTACTCTGCAAAAAAGTCCGGCAGGACTTGCGCTAAAAGAGTCTCCCTCACGCTTGCTGCTTGTCGATCTCTTTGCTACATGGTGCCCTCCTTGTAAAGCGGAAGTCCCGGTATTGTCCGATTTGCAACGAAAACTTCCAAACAAACTCCTTGTACTTGGAGTGAGCATCGAAGAAAACATCGACCCAAAACAACTGCTTCAATTCAAACAAGAGCATAAAGCTACTTACAAAATCGTCTCTCCAACAAGCGCAAATGAACTCATAGAGAGTGTCATCCAGCACACAGGTATGGGAAAACGTTTTGCTATACCTCTATTGGCTCTTTATAAAGATGGAAAACTCATACGCTACTACACAGGTGCTACGGAAGAGGAGTTTCTCCTTAGCGACATTAAACAAGTATTAGGAAAGTAATATGTTCGGATTTATAAAAAAATCACTCAAAAAAACAACGGAAGCTATAAAGACAATCGTCCCGAAAAAAAAGCCCTATATCTCTAAAGAGGAGCTTGAAGATATTTTACTTGAAGCCGATGTCGAATACGAACTTGTTGAAATAATAGTCAGAGAAATTTACCAAGAAAAAGTTACGCGTGATATTTTACGCTCGAAGCTTCTTGCAACACTCTCTTATGCCTCTTATAGCCCACCTACATACACTCCGCCATTTGTCGAGCTTATCGTCGGTGTAAATGGAGCTGGAAAAACCACTACTATAGCAAAGCTCGCCTATCGCTACAAACAAGAGGGGAAAAAGGTTCTCCTTGGTGCAGCAGATACGTTTCGAGCTGCCGCCATTGAACAACTCACACTCTGGGCTCACAAATTGGACATCCCTATTGTCTCTTCAAAACAGGGACATGACCCAAGCGCCGTTGCTTACGATGCCATCGCTTCGGCAAAAGCCAGAGGCATGGATAATGTCATTATAGATACAGCCGGTCGTCTTCACACCCAGACAAATCTTGCCAATGAACTGAAAAAAATTGTCCGTATCTGCGACAAAGCCCATAGCGGTTCTCCACACCGGACACTACTTGTTCTTGACGGTACGCAAGGTAACTCCGCTATCGCTCAAGCAAAAGCTTTCAATGAGATGATAGGAATAGACGGCATTATAATAACGAAACTTGACGGAACAGCCAAAGGAGGGAGCGTTTTTAGCATCGCCTATGCGCTGGAGCTTCCTATTTTATATGTCGGAACGGGAGAAAAACCTCAAGACCTCACTCCGTTTGACAAGTATGAATTTGTAGACGGCATTCTCGATGCCATATTTCAAGAACAAGAAGAAATCGAAAAAGAATAAGAAAAGAATTATTTTTAACATTTTATACTAAAACTACTTATTTTTTGCTATAATTTCTCCATATAGAGGAGGATTATATGCAAAGTATCAGAGAAAGACGTAGATGCAAGCCGCTACACCCTTATCTTTTTTTACTCTTTGAGTTGACATTGTACGTAGAACTTGGCTTTTTTATCTATGCCGTTTTTGGCCTCTCTACAATGCTTCTTGTGATGCTTGCCCCTCCTTTTACATACCTTATCTACAAGTCCCTCAAACGCTTCTTCTATGTCAAGGGGCGTTGCAAAAGTATCGCTTCTTTGAAAAAGTACCGACAAATACTACATGCAAAAGCCCAAAAAAGGACTCAAGGCTTCAAGGCGACAAACAAACTATGACAAAATGCCATCTTTTCGCTTTCTCTTAGTAAGAAAAGTCTATAATACTTCAAAATTTACACCAACCAAAATGAAAAGATCGAGAAACTATGGCAAAAGAAAAAATCATGTACGAATGCCAGCATTGCGGTATGACAACACCAAAATGGATGGGAAAATGCACAAACTGCGGTGCATGGGACAGTTTCGTTGAGCTTAACCGACAACAGCAGGAGTTCATAAAAAAAACGAAAAAAAGCGCTGCGGCATCACGCCCGAAAGCTCTTAGTATCGAAGAAATAGATGAAGAGGAAGTTATACGTTTTTCTTCTTTGGATCAAGAGCTTGACAATGTACTCGGCGGCGGGATAGTCCCCGGATCGCTTACTCTTATAGGAGGCAGTCCTGGTGTTGGAAAATCGACTCTACTGCTCAAAGTCGCTTCCAACATTTCCAGTACCGGAAAAAATGTCCTCTATGTTACTGGAGAAGAGTCCGCCGGA
The DNA here is from genome assembly GCA_027084065.1 of Helicobacteraceae bacterium. Classification (GTDB taxonomy): domain Bacteria; phylum Campylobacterota; class Campylobacteria; order Campylobacterales; family Sulfurimonadaceae; genus S012-15. The sequence continues at coordinate 11,162 of JALWLR010000148.1, forward strand.
CAGATCAAACTTCGAGCCAACCGACTCGGTGCCAACCAAAAAAATCTTTTCCTCCTCAGCGAAATACGCCTAGAACAGATAACGACCGAACTTGAACATAAAAACTACGACTTTCTCATAATTGATTCGATTCAAACAATCTACTCCGAAGAGATCTCCTCCGCTCCAGGCAGTGTAACACAAGTACGCCAAATAACATTTGAGCTTATGCGCATAGCAAAAGAGAAAGAGTTGGCGACATTTATCATCGGTCATATTACTAAAGAGGGTAGCATAGCAGGTCCCCGTGTTTTAGAGCATATGGTCGATACCGTACTTTATTTTGAGGGTGACTCTTCGCAAGAGTTGCGTATTCTTCGAGGCTTTAAAAATAGATTTGGTCCTACAAGTGAAATAGGCGTGTTTGAAATGCGCAGCGAAGGGCTCTTTAGTGCAACGGACATCTCATCTAGATTTTTCAACCGTGATTCCAACCAACCAGGCTCCGCTTTAACTGTTGTCATGGAAGGAAGTAGACCACTCATTTTAGAAGTCCAAGCACTTGTGAGCGAATCACACACACCCAATGCAAAACGTCAAGCAACCGGTTTTGATAACAACAGACTCAACATGCTTTTGGCTCTTTTAGAGCGAAAACTGCAGATTCCTCTCTCTGGTTATGATGTCTTTATTAATATAACAGGCGGCATCAAAATAACCGAAACATCTGCCGATCTCGCCGTTCTTGCCGCCATCCTAAGCAGCTTTCGCGATCGTGCCATCTCCAAAGAGACCGTTTTTATCGGAGAGGTCTCTTTAGTGGGCGATGTCCGAGAAGTTTACGGACTGGACATACGTCTTAAAGAGGCCGCAATGCAACAGATAAAAAAAGCGATAGTCGCAAAAAAACCGCTTGAAAAAAGCCGTCTGAAGATTTATGTCGTAGATGAAGTTACAAAATTGCTAGAGTGGTACTAAATTAAAGCACTTTTAGCACTATTTTTATAAAATTGCTATATAATAGAAACCAAAAAGTCTCAAGAAACAAAAAGGGTTACCCTCATGATAGATGCCGAATTTAGAAGTGAAGAGCGATTTTCTAGACTCTCACTTGCATTTTGCAACAATGAAGAAAAAGAAAAAGTCAAAAAAAGTGTCGAAGCTATCGTCAACAAATACTCTCTGCAGCCCGATATTCATTTTTCCGATATAGGTAATAATAAAACGGTGATGGTCATTGAGTACCATGATGACAACAACCGTGAAGCGGGAGAAATTTTCGAAGAGATCATAAAGAAACTCGATATAAAGCAATGCAACTAAACGGAGAGAAGCAATGAGCATCCAAAAATATGTCCAAGGCAATGCACTGTTTCGCACCTACTTCAAAAAAAACAAAGAGGATTTACTTAAACTTGTTACAGAAGGGCAAAAACCAAAAGCTCTTTTTATAGGTTGCTCCGATTCTCGTGTCATTCCCGACATGATGCTCCAAACAAAACCAGGTGATCTCTTCGTTTTACGCAATGTAGGCAACTTCGTTCCTCCATTTAGCCCTGATGACGACTATCATGCTACGGCAACCGGTATAGAGTATGCCACCTCTGTTTTGAAAGTTTCAGAAATCATCATATGTGGTCACTCCTACTGTGGTGCCTGTGCGGCACTCTATGAAGACCTCGATGATACACCGGAAATGGTTCATACAAGAAGATGGCTCTCGTTAGGAGAGAGTGCAAAAAAGAGCGCTATTTTAAGTCTTGGTGCCGATGCTCCAAAAGAGGAGCTTTTACGTTTGACGGAAAAACTCTCCATTGTTCATCAGATTGAAAATCTTCTTACCTATCCACAAGTAAAAGAGCGATTTGAAAAAGGTGATTTACACATTCACGGATGGTATTATCACATTGAAAATGGGAAGATAGAGTACTATGATGCGGACAACTATGAATTTTTACCGTTAAGTGCATTGACAGAAGAAATAAAGGAGTAGAAAATGGCAAAAGAAGAGCAAGAAAATAACGAAACAGCGGAAAACGAGGAGAGTAGTAGCGAAGGCGGTAAATCGAACAAAATGCTGATGATTATCATCATCGTCGTTTTACTACTTGTTATTATTCTGGGTGCTATCGCTGCCGTACTACTTCTTAGCGATGACGAAGAGGAGAGTGCTCCCACACAAACAACACAAAAGCAGATACCACAAAAAGCACAACCTACGCAACAGCATGCCTACAGTCAAAGTGGTTTCGAGCAAACAAGAAAACTAAGTGAAATAGGTGTTTTATACCCGCTGGACACCTTTACCGTCAATCTAAAAAGCGACAACGGACGACGCTACCTCAAAGTAACGATGGATCTTGAACTCAGCAGCCAAGACCTTACAGCAGAACTCGATAACAAAACAGCAGTCATCCGCGACAGAATCATCAGAATCTTAACCTCGAAAACCCTTGAAGAGGTCAGTTCAAGAAAAGGCAAAGACAAACTGACCCAACAGATAAAAGATGCCCTTAATGCCATGCTTGACAACGGTCAGATTCTTGGTGTCTACTTCACGGAGTTTGTCATACAGTAAATCAAACTTTTACATGCAGCCATCTCTTTTGTCTGTAGAGATAGCTGTAGAGCACTCCTTTTATGGCAGTCTCCACATTCATAATTATAAAAACCGCAATAACACCAAATCCCGTTTTATAAGCTATATAGGAGGGAATTACCCGAAAAAGCCATAAAGATAAAACATTAACACGCATGACTGTTTTCGTATCGCCCGCTCCACGAAGTGAAGCGGAGTAGACAAAAGTAAGTGCCAGCGGTATTTGAGCCAAACCGACAAGAATCAGATACTCTGAAGCTATATACATTGTTTCTTTGTCTTTTGTAAAAAAAGAGACCAAATCTTGTGAAAACAAAATCAATCCCACTCCAACTAATCCCATAAACACATACGCTACCCGTGCGGCTATGATTCCAAGATTGTATGCTTTTTGTGGATCTTTGGCTCCAAGTGCCTGTCCAACCAAAGCCATAGAGGCTATGGCAAAGCCAAAACCCGGCATAAAAGCAAGCCCCTCTATACGCAATCCTACTTGATAACCTGCAAGTTCCGCTGTTCCGTAATATGCGATAATTGCGACAAAAAGCAAAAACGACATTGTTGAAACAGCTCTATCAATTGCTGCATGATAGCCAATGCGAAGCGCACGAAACAGGTCACTTTTTGTAAAGAGAGGTATAAAGTGAAGCTTCGCTTTTTTACTTCTAAAAAGCAAAAGAGCATATATAGCGACATTAAATGCATACGAAATAAGTGTCGCCAAAGCCGCTCCCTCGATTCCCATCGCTTCAACTCCAAAATGTCCGAAAATAAGTACATAATTGAAAAAAGCGTTTACTACACTGGAAAAGAGCTTTATATAAAGCGACGTTTTCGTATCGCCAGCTGCAGAGAGGGCATTGTAAAGCAGGTTATCCAAAAATATAAGTGAAATACCAAGTACCAATACTCGAAAGTACGAAGCGCCGGCGGCCACTACTCCTGAAGAGGCTCCCATAAGTCTGTAGAGTTCATCTGCCTGTGTATACCCCACAATCGTTACTGCAACCGAAAGCAATAATGCAAACAACCCCAATGAAAAAAGCAGTGCTGAAGCCCTTTTAACTCTGCCACTTCCTATAAAACGCGATATAAGCGCATTGCCTCCCACAATGTAGAGTGTCATTAACACGTTAATGAACATCATAAACTGCATGGAAAGACCTACTGCAGCAAGTGCATAGACACTGACATAACCAACCATAATCATATCGACTAGGATCTGTAAAATATCGGCAAGATGCTTCATAGCTGCCGGCAATGCCAGTGCGAAGACTCTTTTTGTATCGTTAGTGATTATTTGCTTGAATAAAGTCGACAACTTTTTGCATCTCCTCTAGTAGTGCCTCTTTAGTTGTAAACTTCAATGTCGTTTTTTCTCGTTTTTCACTCCCCGGAGGAGTAAAATCAAAAACAAGCACATAGTGTAATAGCTTTACTTTTTCGCCGCTCATCTCCATCCACTCCAGACTCATTTCAGCCGTTTCGCCTCCCGCTTCAATCAAAGCTGCCGCATATAAACGCGTCAATCCGCTCATATCTACGGCTCCTTGCGTACTTTCATAGACCATAATAATCCCTAATCTTTTTTTGATCGCTAGTGTAGTATAAAGCTCCTATCAAAAAAGTTAATTTTTTCAAAAGAGAAGAAAAAGAGCTGCTAAAATAAAGTTTTTTTTTATTATGTCGATACTATAATATAATAAATGACATATAAACAACGGTTCCTAAAAACCGCTTCGTTAAAGGAGTCTGCCATGGACGGCATTGCAAATGTAGCAAAACAACAGGTACAAGCACAGATCAACCTCCAGCAAGAGTCACAGCTGCATGCACAAAAAGCAGAACAGACACAAGAGGTTAAAAGCGGTGAGCAAAGTTCGAACAAAACGATAGAAGAGAACAATAAAAAGCTGCTTGAAAACGAAAAAGATATTCAAAAACTGGTAGAAGACCTCAACTCTCAGATTTCACTTCTAAATACGACACTCCGCTTTGGAGTCGACAAACATGATACTTTCTATGTTTCCATTGTCGATAAAAAAACAGACAAAGTAATTCGAAGATGGCCTGCGGAACAGGCAGAAGCGCTTTTACCGAAAATGAAAGAGTTTACCGGTATGCTCTTTGACACAAAAGGATAGGAGAAGCAATACTTTGGCTTCTCTTAGATTTTGAGTTTACTTTTTCGCTAACCCTATTTTAATCTCTTTTAGAGTATAATCTCCCAATTTAAACCACCATATCAGGACCGCAAAGCATGAAAAAAAATGTAAAAAAAGTCGTACTTGCCTACTCTGGAGGACTCGATACAAGTGTCATTCTCAAATGGCTTCAAGATGAATACAACTGCGAAGTCGTTACCTTTACCGCCGACATCGGTCAAGGCGAAGAGGTCGAACCCGCGCGCCAAAAAGCGCTTGATCTTGGCATCAAGCCGGAAAATATCTTCATAGATGATTTACGTGAAGAGTTTGTCAAAGACTATGTCTTTCCTATGTTTCGAGCCAACGCTATATATGAAGGAGAGTATCTTCTAGGCACAAGTATAGCAAGACCGCTTATAGCAAAACGT
>JALWLR010000149.1 GCA_027084065.1 Helicobacteraceae bacterium
ATTCAGGGTACAAACGGCATCAAAGTACTTAAACATACAAAAGCCTCTATTTGGGGTGTGAGTTTGATTACAAGTGGTGTTGTCGGTATGACGGTTGCCTTAACGATTGCCGGATATGTTCAGGTTTTGGTAAGTCGTGCACAGATGGGTGCTACATGGCAGGCGTACTTTGACGGTCAAGCCGGTCTTTGGTTCCAACAAGCGATGGATTGGAGACTTATTATGGGTGTTGTAACATTCCTAGGTTTTATCTTCCTGGCTAAAGACCTGCTTACTACCGGTAAAAGCCCGGTACATGAAAGATAAGGAGAGAAAATGTTTGAACCGTTTGTAGATGTAAATCCAAGTTTCTTTGGATGGCTTAATCAAGGTCCTTTGACCTTGACGATCTTTTTGCATACGTTGATTATTCTTCCAATGATCTGGATCTATTTTCAAGAGAAAAAAAGACTCGAAAACGAGGAATAACTTGCCTCCTCTTAAAGGGGGCAATCTTAATTAAAGGAGAAAAAAATGGGATTGAATAAACTTTTTATGTCTGCAGCTGCAGTTGCTCTTTTGGGTTCAGGACTTTTTGCAGGTACATCCAATATGGATGTAGAAAAAGTGTTTGAAAAAGAGTGTCAAGGATGTCATGGACCAAACCATGAGGGTGGAGTTGGTGCTGACCTTAGACCAAATAAACTCAAAGGTAAAAATGCCTATATGCTTGCAGAAGTCATTTTAAATGGTCGTCCAGGTACGGCAATGCCTCCGTTTAAGAACAAGTTTTCCAAAGCAGATGCGCAGAAGATGGTTGACTATCTTCAGCATTTCAAAGGTAAAAAGATCGAAGTTCTCAGCCTTGAAAATGTGAAGAAAAAGTGGGTTAAGTTAAATGATAGAATGAAGCTCTACAAAGAGTATCCGCATCCGGCAGATGTTAAAAAAGTGACGGATATCTGTTTCGTAACGGAACGCGACGCTTCAAGAGTGACGTTTATAGATGGTACTACAGGTAAAATTCTCTCTCGCCATCCTGCAGGTTTCGCTGTTCACGTGACAGTTACAAACAAGAGAATGCCACGATATGCCTACTCCATCTCAAGAGACGGTCTTGTAACGATGTTTGACCTTGCTTCTAAAGGTCAGCAAAAGATCGCTGAAGTACGTGTAGGGAGTGAATCTCGTGGTCTTGCCGTTTCGCCTGATGGTAAGTATCTTGTAGCTGGTAACTATGTACCAGGTGGTGCGGTACTTATGGATGCTATGACGCTAGAGCCTCTAAAAGTCTATCCAACTTCAAGTGTTATCGATCCAGATGGAAATATCAATTCATCAAGAGTTGCGGGTATCTTCGATACGCCTTATGGACCATACATTGCGTTTGCACTCAAAGATGGTGGACATGTATATATCATCGACTACTCCAAACCTGATTTCCCAATTGTAGGTGATATTCCAAATATCGGTAAAATCTTGCATGATGGTTTTGAAAATGAAGGGAAAGAGATCGGTCGTTATCTCTTTATCGCTTCACAGGGAAGTGACGTTATGGGTGTTGTTGACTTCAAAACAAAGAAACTTGTTTCAAAAGTCTATACAGGTCCAGGCTCCAAGCCGCATCCAGGTCAAGGATCGTCTTGGTATAACGAAAGATACGGGCAGCTTTATGCTACAAACAGCATGAACGTCGGTGATGTCGTTATCTGGGACAGTAACTGGGATGTCGTTGCACATGTCAGAACTTCCGGTGGAGGTCTTTTTGTAGGTACAAGTGAGCATACACCGTTTATTTGGTCTGATAACGTTCTTGGTGGACCGAGCGCATGGAACAAAGTGCATCTTATTAACAAACAAGAGCTTGTAGTCGATAGAATCATCGAAGTAGGTACAAAAGAGGGGCGTGTTTATGATCCTGTAACGCATAAAACACTCTATAAATGGAAAGTACCTACAGTCAAAGATAAAAATGGAAAAGCCATTGTTCCAAGAATTCTTCACGCTGAGCCGGCAAACCACGGTAAGTGGACTATGATCAGTGAGTGGAATACCGGAAGAATCGGCATTTATGAAGCTAAAACAGGAAAATTTGTCAAATATATCAAAGGTTTGACAACACCGACATTTACGTACTCTATCGAGCACAGACAGTCGATTCCTGGAGCATAATATACATAGACATGCACAAATGTGCATGTCTTATGATAAAAAGCTGATAAAAAGCAACTTTTAAGTGTATAATCCTCTTATATATTTAACAGTTGCTTGAAAAAGAGGATTTTTCAATGAAAAGAGTATTGATTGTTTTAATTGCATCTTTATGCATATTGCAAGCTGCTACACACCCCAAAGCGGGCGAAAAAGTTTTTAAAACCTATTGCTGGGGCTGTCATCACCAAACCGCCATGGCATTTGGTCCTCCTTTTAGTGAGATTGCCAAAAAGAGAAGCAAAGCAGAGATTATGGCTTATATTTCTTCTCCAAAAACGATGTATAAAAAATTCGGTTACAAAAGGAGCGTTATGACGCAGCTACATTTATCTCCAGAGGAGCTCGATGCCGTAAGTGATTATATACTCTCCTATAAAGGAGCAAACTGATGTTTCGCCTTTCCAATCTTATAGCCTCGGTCATAGAGGATAAACCTGAGCGTTCATTAGAGGGTAGCATAGCAATTTGGAACTTTACCAACCGTTGCAATCTCAGCTGCCTGCACTGCTACTCCAAGTCAGGTCTTGATGCAGTCGATACACTGACAACCGAAGATATTAAAAAAACAATTCTTCAGATGAAAGAAGCGGGCGTGAAGTTCATCATATTTTCCGGTGGTGAGCCGCTTACTCGCAAAGACATTTTCGAAATAGCGGAGTTTTGTAAGCAAAACGGCATTATTACCTATCTTTCAAGCAACGGTTTGTACTTTACTAAAGGTAACGTGAAGAAGATAACCGAAACGTTCAACTATGTCGGTGTAAGCATCGACGGGGATGAAAAAACGCATGACTATTTTAGAGGATTGCCGGGAGCCTTTAAAGAGACACTCAAAGCAGTCAAGCTTGCCAATGAGGTTGGAAACTCGAAAGTAGGCATACGTTTTACAATGACGCAAGATACCATTGGATCTCTTGAATTCATTTTTGATCTTGCCGAGAAAGAGAGTATCCCAAAAATTTATATTTCCCATCTTGTCTACAGTGGAAGAGGTTTGGATAATCTAAAAATGGATATAACAAAAGAGCAGCGTCGCCATGCTGTGGAGTTTATAATCGATAAAGCATTTGAGTACTATGAAAGCGGTAGAGATATTGAGATAGTAACGGGAAATATGGAAATGGATGCTATACTTCTGCTGAAACGTTTTGCCCAAAAATATCCGGAAAAAAAAGAGATGATGAAAGAGCGTCTACTTAAATGGGGTGGAAATTCTGCAGGTAGAAAACTGCTCAACATAAACAGCGAAGGGGATGTCAGGCCCGATCCATTCTTTCCTTTTACGGTCGGCAATATCCTCAAAGAGGATTTTCGTACTATTTGGAAAGGTGGAGAGCTGCTTGATAGACTAAGAGAGCACCCAAGAAAATTAGGCGGTATATGTTCTGCATGTGAGCAGATATCCATTTGTAACGGAGGCTCAAGAGCACGGGCGTATGCAATTTATGGAGATTTGTGGGCTGAAGATCCATCATGTTATCTAAATAAAGAGGAAAGAGAGAATAAACTATGATACTAAAAAGGGCTTTGTCCATTGTCGTTGCAACTGCTATAGCGGTAGGAGCTTTGGCTGCAAAAGAGAAGATATTTGTCGTTGAGCGTGAAAGCGGCAGTGTTGCCATCATCGAAGATGGTTTGCCAAGGGGCAGAATGGAGCATATGCACAACCTCAACCACGGAATCATCAAGTTTGATGGTAAAGACGGCTATCTTATAAGTCGTGACGGTTATGTTGTACGTTTTGATCCAATAAGTGAGAAAGTGCTTAACGAATATAAAACAAGTAAAAGTGCGATCGGTTTTGTCATTGATAAGGACTTTGTCGCGGTAGCGAACTATGATGACAAGAGTGTAGATATTCTTACGCGAGACCTCAAACCTATTCAGAAGATAAAAACCGGTTCTCGAAACGTTGGGATAAAGATATATAAAGATTATCTGATATTTTCGGAGATGGACAAAGATGCTATAGCCGTTTACAAAAAAGAGTA
>JALWLR010000150.1 GCA_027084065.1 Helicobacteraceae bacterium
TCGTTGTCTGACCATCTGTAGTTGTCATCTTTACCTTGATAAGATTTTTATACACAGAAGAATCACCCAACTCCTCCGTCTCTATTTTGATACCTTTTTCTTCAGCAATGAAGTCTGCATTGACATAATTGATTGTATCGTCACTCGTATGACTCATAGCACCTACGGCAACAAACGTAGCGAGTGACTTCAAGTAAGCGGCAATATCTCCCTGTCCGCTAACTTTGATGGCACTAATTTTTGCTTTATGCATTTGAGCTTCCATATAACCAAGTTTTTGTCCCATCTCTAAAAACGGTTTAACAAATGATGGAATTTTACTTTCATCGATTGGAAGGTTGAGTGCATTAGGATAAGCCACCCCTTTTGCAGCAGCAATGGCGTTTTGCGCTGCCTGTGTTCCTATATTGTATTGTGATTCATAGGTATTTGCGCCTAAGTGCGGTGTTACGGTAATGTTGTTGAGATCAAGAAGTTTGTTGTCTGTTGCGGGCTCTTTGACAAACACATCGATACCGGCAAAACGGACTTTACCGCTTTTAAGACCCTCATAAAGTGCATCCTCATTGTAAAGACCGCCGCGTGCACAGTTTATGAGTACTACACCATCTTTCATTTTTGCGATCTCTTCTTTATCTATCATATTGATCGTCTCTTTGTTTTTCGGAGTATGTATCGTTATGATGTCACATGCAAGAATATCGTCGAAATTTGTCGTGTACTCGACATCCAGATCGGTAGCTTTGGAAGGATCTATATATGGATCGTAAGTGACAACGTCCATTTCAAACGCTTTGGCTCTCTTTCCTACACGGCTTCCGATATTACCAAAACCGATAATTCCAAGCTTTTTACCCTTGAGCTCATAGCCGTACCATGCTTCACGTTTCCAGACTCTTTGATCTTTAAGATGAGAGTGTGCATATGGAAATGCTCTCATACATCCTAGCATATGTGCAAAAGTAAGCTCTACAGCTGCAATTGTATTGGCTGTTGGAACATTCATAACGATGATACCCTCTTTGGAACATCGTTCGATGTCTACATTGTCCACACCGACACCCGCACGGACAATCGCTTTAAGGTTTTTAGCATGATCTAAAAAGAAGTCATCGACATCTGTCGAACTACGTGTTATCGCGACATCTGCTGTTGGAATTATTTCCGTAATAAGCTTCTCTTTTGGCATATCTGCTGCATTGATGTAGTTGATATTGGGATCTTTTTCAAGCATCTCCAAACCGGCTGGATGGATATGATCGCACACTACGACTGTATATTTTTTCATTGGTTCACCTCGTTTATAATTTTTGCATCGATCTTGTAATTTTTGAGCACTTTCGTTAAATCATGAACTTTTTTTCTGTTTTTCGACTCGACATACAACTCTATGCTTTTTGGCTGTTTATTAAAAGCGTAACGAAACTTTCTTCGCTTTAGCTCCTCTTGAAGGCAAAAAAGCTGATAAGAGTCCAGTCTACCGACTTGCAGTGCATACACACCTTTTTTACCCTGCGGCAAAAGCATATTCGTACGAATATAAACTTCTTCCATGGGAAAATAATCTTTTTGCTCTTTGAGCTTCAGTAGATGATTTAACCAAAATGCTTCCCCTTGCTGTTTTTTTAAAGAAGAGTTAAAAACAAGAGGTTTTGGATGTTGTATCGGTTCATCTGAACCGACTATATAAAGAAAAATGAGTACAAAAACAGCACTTGACACCGCAAATAGCAGTGCAAGCCATTTAAGTACTCTTTTCATCCTAGAGCGTTACTTTTTTATCTTATCTTTAATAAGCTCGCCTAGAGAGTTGCTTGTGTCATCTTCGTTGATCTCATCAAGCAGTGCCTGTGACTTGATATAGTCAAGCTTTTTAACAGAGAGTCTCAAGCGATCTCTTTTAGTATCTATTTGAGAGATAACCGCTTCGATCTCTTGATCTTTCTCCAACTCATCTTTACTAAGCGGTGCAAGATCTTCATCACGAATCAAAGCATCGACACCCTCGTCAAGTGTTACAAAAACACCGAAATCTTTAATATCTCGTACTTTACCCTTGACAATGTCGTTTACACGATGATTTTTTGCAAATGTTTCAAGCGGTGACTCAAGAAGTGCTTTTCTGTTGAGTGAAATTTTTTCATCTTGCTCATTTATCTTAGCAATTTTCACTTCTACTTTATCGCCTATATTGAAAAGATCTTTCGCTTTTGCACCTTTTTCCCAAGATACATCTTGATTGTGCAATAGACCTTCAACCTGTCCGATACGAACGAATGCACCAAAATCTGTCAAAGAGGTAATCTCTCCCTCTACAACATCGCCTTCACGATAATTTTTTACAAATTCATCGAACGGCTTTGGTTGCAATGCTTTGAGAGAGACTCTAAGTTTATGTGTTTTTGGATTGATTTCAATCACTTCTACATCGATTTGATCACCGACACTAAGGTAATCTGCAGGATTTCTTACATTTTTATCCCATGAAATTTCGGAGATATGTAAGAAACCTTCTATATCATTTCCAAGGTCTACAAAAACACCGTAGTTTTCAATATTGGAAACCGTTACTGTAATAGTATCGCCTTCGTCAAGCTCGCTCTCAACCTCTTCCCACGGATCAGGCTGAACCGCTTTGATAGAGAGAGAAAGGTGTCTTTTATCTTTATCGTAGTTGATTGCTTTGACAACGACCGTGTCGCCCTCTTTGTAAAGTTTTGATGGATTTACCGGCCCTTTGTAACTGATTTCATTATAGTGAACAAGACCATCTACGCCGCCAACATCGACGAACATTCCGTAACTCGTAATTTTTTTCACAACACCTTCGACGATTGTATCTTCTTCCATCAATTTGTCGATGATCTCTTTTTTACGTTTTCTCTCTTCATTGAAAAGTTTTCTTCTAGAAACGACTACAGAACTCTCTTCTGGATCTATTTTGATAACCTGTGCTTTGATTTTTCTTCCGATTACATTGTCACCCTCTTTGAAAGCAGCAAGGCTTCTAGGCATGAAAAATTGCATACCTTCAGACTCTATGACATAACCGCCGCGATTCTTTTTCACAACTGTTCCCTCTATCACGAGGTCCTCATAATCATCTTTATGCTCATTGATAAAGTTGGAGATTTTCTCCTGCTCAAGCACTTTTTTATGGGAAATTTTTGGTCTTTCGTTATAGTAACCCGTTACCATAACCTTGATCTTATCGCCTACACCGTACTTAAGTTCGCCGTTTTCGTCGCGAATCTCATCTAAAGAGATAATCCCCTCTAGCTTGTCTCCGACTCCAACGAGTGCTTTGTTCTCATCTTCATGAATCTCTACTATTTCGCCTTCAACTATGCGGTTTGATTCTTGTTCTCTTTCACTTGCAGCAAATAACTCTGCAAAACTCTCTTCTTCAACTAATTCGTTATCGAACGCCATTACCTATTCCTCTGTTACATAAAAATTCTTGACATTATAACCAATTTATCATAAGAAAGGGATAAAAGCGCTATGAAATACACTCTTTTTCAATTTTATCGATAACTTTTTGAATAACCCAGTCGGGAGTTGATGCTCCTGCCGTTATGCCGCACAGCTCTTTTCCCTCAAGCCATTTGCACTCAAGTTCCTTTTCATCCTCTATGTGATAACTTTGCGGACACTCTTTTTTTGCTATAGAGAAAAGCTGCTTGGTATTGGAAGAGTTTTTGCCGCCTATGACTATCATCACATCAGCCCGTTTGGCAAGTTTTCTTGCTGCTTCTTGGTTTTCAAACGTAGCATTACAAATCGTGTTAAAAACACGAACCTCTTTGTGACGCGGAATCAAATATGAGGCAATTTCAAGATACTCTTCCACTTTTCGTGTTGTCTGCGCAACAAGAGCGACACGCTCACCTAACTTAATCTCGTCAAGCTCTTCCACGCTTGTTACGACGTGTGCGCCTTTGCTTGCATAGCTTTTAACACCTTTGATCTCCGGATGCTTCTCATCGCCGAAAATGACAATGTCATACCCTTTTGCACTCATCTCCTCACATATCTGTTGAGGCTTCGTTACATAAGGACAGGTAGCATCGACAACCTCTACACCCGTCTCTTTTAGTGATTGAAGTTCATTTTTCGGAATTCCATGGGTACGCACTATCGCCGTATCACCGGGTAAAAATTGT
>JALWLR010000151.1 GCA_027084065.1 Helicobacteraceae bacterium
TTCGATCGTATTGCAACGGGATATGCAAGTATTATCATAAAATACGAAGCGGAGTAGAGAGAGAAGGTGGTAATGACGGCAGTAGGGAAACTTTTTTATATAGTCGTCATGCTTTTTCTTATTTCTGTTTTGTCTTTTGCGGCTGTACATCTTGCACCCAACAGTTTTTTAAGCGGTGGAGAACTCAATCCTAACATGACGCCTGAAGCCATAGCCGCACTTAAAGCTATTTATGGGCTGGACAAACCACTTTTACAGCAGTATTTCGACTGGGTTTCACATATAGTTAGATTGGATTTTGGCGTCTCTTTTGTCAGTGGAGAGAGCGTGTTTGAGGAGATTCAAAAGCGCATCGGCATTACATTGAGTATGAATGCAGTAGCAATGGTCGGCGTGTTTGTGTTGTCTATCTATCTGGGTATAAAAGCGGCTCTTTCCTATGGCGAAAAGAGTGATTTTTTTATTCGGCAGCTCTCTTTGCTCTCTTTTTCAATGCCGTCGTTTTATTTGGCACTGCTTTTGATTATTTTTTTCTCTTTAAAACTAGAGCTTTTCCCCATTTCGGGACTGCACTCTATAGAGCCAAAAGAGGGTATTGCCTACTATATCGATATGGCGTGGCATCTTGTTTTACCGGTTTTTGTCATGATTTTTGTAAGTATCGGGAGCATGACTATCTATATTCGCTCTTTGACACTGGAGATACTCAAAAGTGACTACTACTTTTTTGCTAGAAGCAGGGGATTGAGTGAAAAAGTACTGCTTTTTCGTTACATCCTTCCTAATCTTCTTCCTCCTATTGTAACACTGCTTGGACTCTCTTTGCCGGGGCTAATAGGCGGAAGTGTCATCTTGGAGTCAATCTTTGGTATTGAGGGGATGGGGCAGCTTTTTTATCAGAGTGCATTGGCAAGAGACTACCCAGTAATTATGGGTATTTTGATGATAGGTGCTTTTTTGACGCTGCTTGGCAATATGATTGCCGATCTGCTTCTTATGAAGCTCAACCCGTTTATGCAAAGAGTATAGATATATATCACATTTATTTATACTTAATGTTACATAGGTTACAATTGACTTCAAACAAACTAATTGAGTAGAAAAAAGGAAAATCGATGCAAATAGGAAAATGGCTGATAGGGTTGCTAGGAATTGCTCTGTTGGCGGGATGTGGTAGTAACAACAGTGACCCACTTCTCAGTAGTACAACAGAAGCAGGTGGAGATGACAACACTATAGTCGTCGATAAAAACTCGACGGTAAAAGTAGGGTTAAAAGAGAGTTCGAAAGTATTGACCCAAAACAATGAGGTCTACAGCGTTACCGTTTTGGTTTTTGGACCTGACAATGCGCCCTATGAGGGTGGTAAAGTAAAAGTTGCCTATCCCGATAAAGTGCTTGATGGTGTTGATGTTGGAAGTTTTGCCGAGAGTGAAGTGGAAGTCCATAGTGGAAAAGCGGTTTTTAACTATACTGGACCGGACGACTTGAAAAAGCTTGTTGAAAGTGGCGATACACAAAGTATTTTTGGTTTTTATCACGACAGTAACCCTGCTGACATAAAAGAATTTACATTTATATATCAGCCTGAAGCGGATCAAATTGTATTGAAAGACTATATGATTGAGCAGAGCGTTACCGAGCTCTCTTTGGGACTTGAGAGTACAAGGCAGATGTCCTTTTTTGTTCAAGATGATGCCGGAAATAAAGTTGCAGATGCAAACGTGCTTGATATGAATGTCACGCTACTAAGCCCACAGCTTGCTGATTTACAGGATTCAACCAACAGAAAAGGCGATTCTTTAACCTTTACCAATGTCAATAATGTGACGGTAAGCTTGATCAGTTATAAAATTTCAGGGATTGTGCCCATTAAAGTTAGTAGCAGATTCAAAGATGCAAACGGCGATATTCAAACTTTAAGCAAAGTGTTCAATATGGTCATTCTCTCCGGTCCTCCAACAGCGATCAGTATTAGTTACGCTTCAACGGAGCAAAAAGAGGATGAAGCGAAATTCATCGAACATATGGTTGTGACTGTTACGGATAAATACTTCAACCGTGTCAATACTAAACCTGCAATTTCAGTCAGTCTAATAGCCGGTTATACAAGAGATGCTAGTACGGGAAGAAGACTCTATGCTACAAGCGGTGGAGTGTTGAATGAAGCGACCGACAGCTTTAGCGTAAGCAGTGCCAACTTTGCAAATGTAGATGTTGCGAATGATATTTTAGTCACTTTTGGAGAAGGGTACACATATGCATCTTCCGGTAAATGGGAAATATCGGGTATCTCCGATGATAATCATACATTGAATCTACTTGATGATGTTACAAAAGATGAAACGGCACTTGGTTACGCTGTAGGACACAACTACAGACAAGATACATGCAGAACGGGGCGTGAGTGGGTTGGTTTTGCATCGCTTAGTGACAATTCTGTACAACTCGATGTCAACGGTATGGCGAAAGTCGACATTGACTACGACTACTATCTAACAGGAAAAGATGTAGTCTTGGCAATCAACATCACGGGTAAAGATGCAAAGACACAGGAGATTACGAAGCTTGGAGAGGGAGTAAAGATTACACTTCGCTCTACAGGCTTTGATGATAGATCAGAAAGTATCCCAGCAGGAGCTGCGAACTATGTAGTACACCTTCCTGTCAAAATCAGTAATACCGGAGAATGGTTGAGAAATGCCAATTTTGTAGCTAAACTGACCACTTCAGATAACATAGCTGTGAATCGAATTGAAATGCATGGAAATGTAGGGTCGTGTAGCATTGACGGTATTTCCTATCTTTTGCTTGATGTCAATGAAACTCAGGGAAAAGCGGGAAGCGTAGGTATCAGTGACATTATGGTCTCTGACGAGTTTTAGTAAGCCTCTTTTTAAAGCAGGATGCCTTCTTTTTGGCAAGCCTGCGACTTCTTCTTTTATAAGCTACCTACATGCTCATTTGTTTGTTTTTTATTTCAGTTTGCTAGTATCGATCTGATTAAAAACTTGAGAGAGCCTAGCAAGAGAGCAATTATCTTTTAGTTTGATAACGAGTCATTACACTTTATTGTTTTGTTTATGACATTGTGGAGTATACTCAATAAAAAGTCTAGACAGTAGAAAAAAGGTTAAAAGAAAAAAAGAATGTAAATGTATAAGGAAAAAAGATTTTCCCTATAGGTATTCTAAGAGCATTATGCTCTTAGAATTTAAGTGTAAGGTATGCTTGAACGATGTTGTAAGCATCACCGTTGTTTTGGTCGTCTGCATCTGTGTAGACATATGCAAGAGTTCCTTCAAGTGGACCAAATTTTTTCTTTGCAGTAAGTGTTACTTCTGCATTGAGGTCACCTGCATTTTCTGCAAATGCTGAAGTGTAGTAAAGACCAAGCTCAACATCGGCAGCTTTTCCTTCAACTGTTACGTTGTAAGCATATGTGTCCGTTCTTGTAACATAACCATAGTTCCACCATGCCTCTGTGTAGAGTTTAGAGTAGCCGGTAGTTGTTGCAACGTTAGCTCCATGGAGAGCACCTTTGTCGCTTGTTTGAGAGTATGCCGCTTTAACTGTAACGACATCTTTTTTCTCATAACCAGCCATTACTGCATAAGTACCTGAGTTGTCACCGTTGCCGACTTTTCCTGAAGTGAACTGACCACCTGCAAGAATACCCTCTTCGTTTTTAAAGTCTGCTTGGAGCCAGTATGCTGTAGCAAATGACGGTAGCTCATAGTACCAAGCTTGTGCTTTGAGTGGTTTCCATGAGTTGTTGACAACACCGAATGCATATGCACCGTTCATTCCAAATGTAGTGAATTTACCATCAGCATTAACAACAGGTGCCATTGCAAGTGTTGTTCCAGCCGGTAGTGTACCGTCAGCAAGCACACCTTTTGCATCTTCGCCGAACTGCTCGTTACCGTTACCGTTTCCTACCCATGCAGCAACGATGGTAGTGTCTGGAAGGTCTTGGTTAAGAAGTACTGCAGATTCGAATGTATTTTTCTCAATAGACCACTTTTCAGTAAATGCAAGTGGAGTGTCGAGTTCCATTCTACCGATTTTAAGTGTAGATTTTGTCGCTTTTTGGAACTCTACTGCAATCCAAGCTTCTGTCATCCAGTTTGCGTTTTCAACTTTAGCACCGCCAAGTGGAGCACCGTAGTTAGCACCTGTTCCAGTAGTAGCAGTATGTGAACCTGCCCATACGTTAGAAACGAAGTTGTTTTCAAGTCCAAGAGTAGAGATGACAGTATATGCAGCTGCACCACTTACTTTTACATAGTCGTTCTTTTCAAGATCTGCAGAGATCATCAAGTTCAAAGAAGCATCCGCTGCAGAGTTGTCTTTTCCAAAGAGATCATCTTTGCCTGTCAGACCTGCATAGCCTGTTTTTATGTCAGTAGTGCTGTAAAATACGTTTGCATCACCTTTGACTTTTACATTTTTTACATCAAGTGCAAAAGCACTAGAGCTGGCTACGAGTACTGCAACCGCTAAACTCATTTTAGTTAATTTCATATATTCTCCTTGTTATGTGAGTAGTAAGTCTTAAGCAGTAATGCTTAAACTTAATATCGCTAGAATTGTAGCATAAAAAAGAGTAAGAGTTCTTAAAGTATTAGATAAACCTATAATTTAGCAATAGTTTTTTTATAAAATCGGGTATATATGTTACAAAATTACCCATTAAAGTAAGAAATGCTCACGAAATAAACATGAAAAAACATAAAGAAGAACCTGTTTTTAAAGTAGAAGCTCCTTGTAAAAGGAAACTTTTATATTTTGAAGAGGCTATGTACGGTAGTCTGCGTTTATTTTGACATACTCGTATCCAAGGTCACATCCATACGCATCAAATGCTCCATTTCCAATGCCAAGATCACAAGATATAATAAACTCATCTCTTTGCATGATGGCAGCCGCTGCTTGTTCCATCTTTGTATCAAAGTGAATTTCTCCTCGGTCATAAACGCACAAATCCTCAAAGCAGATGCGCAGTTTCTCTTCGTAAGCTTCGGCGCCGCTTGCACCGACAGTCGATGCTATGCGCCCCCAGTTGGGATCCTCTCCATAAAGTGCGGTCTTTACAAGAAGTGAATTTGTCAACGCTTTGGCGATGGTTTGCGCATCTTGGTCGTTTGCAGCACCCGTAATGCGGTATGTAACGAGTTTTGTCGCTCCTTCGCCGTCTTTGACCATCATTTTTGCCAGTTCAAGCATAAGCATACGAAGGGCTTCTTTGAATGCCTCTTTGTCATAACAACCCGATTTTTTATTACTAAGTAGCAGTACCGTGTCGTTTGTGGAGGTGTCTCCATCGACACTGATTGCGTTGAAAGTTAGTGGTGTGAGTTCATCAAGTGCTGCTTGCATCTCCTCTTGCGATATGTCCGCATCGGTCGTTATAAAACAGAGCATTGTCGCCATTGCTGGGTTTATCATGCCGGCACCTTTTGCCATAGCACCAACTCGGAAGCTTTGGCCGTTTTTGAGTGTCACTTCGTATGCACTCTCTTTGGCGAATGTATCTGTAGTCATTATTGCATGTGCCGCTTTGGATGGTTCTTTTTGTGTGAGGTCAAATTGCTTTGCTCCTTGAATGATCTTCTCTTTCGGTAAGCGTACACCAATGACGCCTGTGGAACTCATGATAGGAGAGAAAATGTTTGTGTGGGTTTTTTGAACCTCTTGGAGTATCTCCTCTATGTCGGCTACACCTTTTGCTCCTGTCATTGCGTTGGCATTTTTGGAGTTAACGAGTATGAAATTGGTTTGAGTGATCTTCTCTTGTTTAAAGTGGCGTATGGGTGCTGCTTGCATTTTGTTCGTTGTAAATTTTGCAGCGACGTTACAGAGATCGGGACTGTAAATAAAGGCTATGTCCAGTGCATTGTTACCCTTGAGTCCTGCTGCTATACCACTTGCGAAAAATCCCTTTGCGGCACAAACGCCGCCTTCTATTTTTTCTATTTTATACATATTTTAACTCTTTTGGTTTAATTCGTTTTCGAAGGAGATCTTTAGCGGTTTTAATGCCGTTTTGATTTCCAATGACTAGCAGTTTCGATTCGCTTGTAATGATTGTATCTCCCTTGGGCATCGAGATAAACTTGCCATCTTTTTTCGTAATACCCACTACGGAAGTATTGGTTATCTCTCTTAAATGGGTCTCTTTGAGTTTTTTCAAAACTGCCCAGCTATATTTTGGGATGACTATCTCCTCCATAGCAAGAGGGGTATCACTCTTGTAGAGAAACTGCTCAAGCAGGTTTTGCATGTCTGGTCGTGCAGCTACGGCACTGACGCGTTGGGCTGTCAATTTTGTAGGACTGACGACCGTGTCGGCACCCAGCTTTTTGAGCTTTTCGACATCGCTTAGGTTTTCTGCTGCGGAGATGATATAGTATGGACGCGGTACGAAATGCTCTTTTTCAAACAGACGTACAGAAGCGATGATGGCGATGTTGTCGCTTATGGAGTCTGAAAGCGTAATGATACCTTTTGCGCTTGCAAGGTGTGCTTTGAGCATACTCTCTTCAGAATGAGGTTCACTGTGAAGATAGAAGGGGTATTTGTGCTCTTTTGCCCATGTCTCTATCTCCTCTCTTGGGTCGATAACGACAAACGGAATATGGTTTCGTCTTAACTCTTTTGTTACTTCGAGTGTGTAGTCGTTATGATAGCAGACGACAAAATGTTTTTTTAAACGGGCGATCTTGTATAGCATACGCCGCTCCTTGAGAATGGCCAGTATATAGCCCTTGTTGATTTCATTGACCAAAATCCCCACTGCCAGTGAAAAAACCGCGAAACCGGTAATGATGAGTGTAATCGTAAATATACGTCCAAGCGGAGAAATGGGTGCTATTTCCCCAAAGCCGACGGTTGTAAAGGTAATACCGGTTTGATAAATGGCATCCATCAGTGACATATGATCGATTATGATATATCCGATAGTCCCGATTACCATAATGATAACGGTCAGTATAAGGGGAAGTCGAAAAGATTTAAGGTGTGGGTAGAGTGAAGGCATCACTCTTTTGTCTGGTTTGGGAGCAACCTCCCAGTGAAGAAAATCTTGAATCTTTTGGATAAGATTCTTCATAGAAAAGAACTTACGCGTTCTTTTTCAGTGTACGAAGCGCTTTTGCGGAGATTTTGATTTTCTTTCTTGTTCCATCTTCAAGTGTGATGCGAACAGTTCTTAGATTTGGTAAAAAACGACGTTTCGTTCTGTTTTTTGCGTGGGAAACGTTGTTTCCGCTCATTGGGCCTTTGCCGCTGATAGCACATCTTCTTGCCATTGTAGCTTCCTTGATATTTGAAATTACCATACCCAAAGGTGGTATGAGTTAGGTATAAAAGTGGCGAATTATAGCAAACGAAAGCAAAAGTTTGCCTTAATTTCACACTACCAATGATAAACTCCAGCTTTAATATTGTCTGCAAAATCTTAAATTTAATAAAATAGCATCTCTTGAGAGTATAATTTTGCGAAAATTTCAAGGGATAGTTTCGTGTTTGAAAATAAAAAGGCGATTTTATTTGATTTGGATGGTACGCTTATAGAGAGTGCGCCTGATCTTGCTTCGGCACTCAATGCTATGTTGGAACGTTTGGGGCATAGGGAGTTTTCTCAGCAAGAAATTCGTGCATGGATTGGAAACGGCGCTGCCGTACTTGTTCAAAGAGCGCTTCAAAAGGCGTTAGGACGTGAAGTAGAGATGAAAGAGGAGTATTTTAATGAAGCATTGAAGCTTTTTCTCTCTTTGTATGAGGAACGGATGTGTGTTGAGACTTATCTGTTTCCGATGGTACAAGAGACACTGCAGACTTTGAAAAATCATGGAAAGAAGATTGCTATTGTTACTAATAAACCATCGAAATTTATCGAACCAATATTGGAAAATCTGCAAATATCGAAGTATGTAGACTATGTTGTAGGTGCAGATACTTTGAAGCATAAAAAACCGCATCCGGCTCCTTTGTTGCATGTATGCGATATATTTGGCATAGGAGTAAAAGAGGCTCTGATGGTTGGAGACTCTCGTAACGATGTCGAAGCGGCACGGGCGTGCGGGATGGATGTAGTCGGTGTCGATTATGGTTATAACTATGAACAAAGCATCGAAGATTTAAAGCCGGATGTCGTCGTTTCTGGCATCGAAGAAATCGTTTCTTTGGTTGGAATAGCTCCAAGAGTTGCCGTTGTCGGTGGAGGAGTAGCCGGAAGCAGTGTAGCACTTCATTTGGCAAGAAAAGGTGCGAAGGTCGATTTGTTCGAGAAAAAAGAGTCTCTTATAGATGGTCCGCCCATGTGTCATCTGCATGCAGGAGGGAATCTTTACAGAGAGATAGATGACAAGCAGTGTCTTCAGCTTTTGCGAGAGTCTATTGAGTTTGTGCGATTTTATCCCGAAGGCATCGATCCTCGTCCGACTGTTATAGCTGTCCCTTTGGAAGATGGTGGTAGTATAGAAGAGCTTTTGCCAAGATTGAAAATGTTGCAAAAGGAGTATGCCCGTTTGGTGCAAGAGGATGAAGGCAACAAAGTTTTAGGCGAGGTGGAAGATTATTTTCAGCTCTTTTCCAAAGAGGAGATGTTGCGTTTACGTAAAAAAGAAGTATGTGAGCTCCCAACAAGTATGGAAGAGTGGATGATTCCATTTGCAAAATATATCGATTTGGATAAGATTCGTTTTCCTGTTTTGGTTGTGCAGGAGTTTGGCTTGAATCTTTTTCGACTGTCTGCTGCCGCCTCTTTGCGAGTAAAACAAAAGAGCAATATCAATTTATACCTACAAAGCGAAGTAGTGCAGATTCAAGACAAGCAAGGAGAATTTGACCTAACTTATAAAAGTGGAAGAGAAACAAAGAGAAAGTCGTATGACTACCTTGTCAATGCCGCCGGTTTTCAAAGCGGTGTCATTGATGATATGCTTGGTTTGCATGTAGAGCGGTTTGTTGAGTTCAAAGCCGCTTATGTTACACACTGGCAAAAAGTAAAAGAGCATAAGTGGCCGGAAATCATTTTTCACGGCAAAAGAGGTACACCTCAGGGGATGGCACAGTTTACACCCTATGCGGGTGGATATGTGCAGTTGCATGGTATGACAAAAGAGATAACGCTTTTTGATAACGGGCTTGTAAAGAGTAGCGGGCTCTCCTCTTTGCCGAAATTACCACAGCTTTTGTTAGAGAAAATATTGAAGAGCTGGGATGAGAAGAGCGTAAAGGAGCGTACAACAAAGGCAATAAAACATGCAGCACGCTACATACCGGCACTTTTGGATGCGGACGACGCTTACAAACCTTTGTACGGTGCGCAGCAAATTCCCGGAAAAGATCATACGCTAAGAGCTGCTGAGTTTTCATTTGAGGGGAATCGCTATGCACGTTGTGAAATCGTCAAAGTCTCTTCCGTTGTGGCTATGGCGGAGGCGATATATGTTCGTTTACGTATGCTTGGATTTTTGCAAAAAGAAAAGGAGGAAACGACAGCGGACGAAGAGTGCATCGATGAAAAAAAGCTTGCCGCTTTGGTGCGTGATTTGGCAAAGCGACGGGGCTACCCTGCTAAGATGGCAGAGTTGTATGCAAGAGACTGAACAATTACTGAAAATCTTTTTTAGCGATCTCCAAAGCCTGATTGAAAGTCATAATTTTGCCGCCTCGTAAGCGTTGAAACTCTTTGGCATCGGAGAGATTTTTAAAGGCATATTTGCTTGTGCGGCTCATAGTTCCTTTGACACGGCTTCCGACTACATAGTAGGCTTTTTTTGCATCTATCCATTTGAGGGATTTTGCATCGACGACTTTGATGTCTGTAATGTTTTTTGCTTTTTGCATTGTTTCTGCTAGACAGTGCATGGAGCAGAACTGTTTTGTCTTTCCGTTTACTTTTGCTGCGTGGGATGTTTTGTAAAAAAGAACAAGATCCATTCCGCAACTGTTGCAGTAACGTGCATTTTCCCCTTTTTGAAGCAGTTTAGCTTGATGAGGCTCTACGGTTTGAAACATAGCTGCTTGGGCGAGTGTACCTAGTAGTAGAAGAAGTGAAAAAAACTTTTTCATTATTTTTCCTTGAAGTGGATTTTCCGCTATTTAATTCGGATTATTGGCTTAATTGTAGTGAAAATTCATTACAATAGCATTAATGAAAAAAAGAATAAAAGATTATTTTTTTGAGGCGGTAATGTTCCTCATACTTCTTTTTGTAGTTTCAAGCATAGTATCGTACTATCGATACTCACAGATGAACATGGATGATTCTATCTGTAAGAATGGGGCGCGTATTGTCTACTTTTGGGGTTCATGGTGCCCGGTTTGCAAGATGGAGTCTCCCAATATAGATCGTATCGCAAAACATTTCAAGGTTGAGAGTTTCGCTGTCAAATCTGGAGATGTAAAGAGCGTAGAATCCTACATGCAAAACGCTGGTTATGATTTTCTTTATAATGTGGATGAGCGAGGAGAAATTGCCCATAAATATGGAGTCAATGTTTTTCCAACACTGGTCTTTTGCAAAGATGGTCGACCTTTTTTGGTAGAAAGCGGATATGTGACGACCCTTGGTATTGCTATAAGGGCATGGCTTTCAGGCTTATGAAAAGAGTTTTTCAAGCCAGCCTCTCTTTTTTGGCACTCTCTTTTTGTTGGTGGCAAGTTGACTGAGATGTATATCATAAAGAGCCAGAAATTCGTGAATATTTTCTATAAGCAGATCTACAAGCCGTGGGTCGAAATGTTTTCCCCGTTCTGCTTCGAAAAAATCAAGAATTTTGTTGATGTTCCACTCCTCTTTATAGCTTCTTTGTGAGGAGAGAGCATCAAAAACATCGGCAATGGCGACTATACGCGCATAGATGTGTATCTCCTCGCCTTTTAGTCCTTGGGGATAACCGGTGCCGTCATATTTTTCATGATGCTCTTTTGCGACAATTTTGGCAACCTTAAAAAGAGGAAGTTTGACACCTTCGAGCATAGCAGCGCCTATAACAGGGTGTTTTTTGATCTCTTCGAACTCTTTTGCGGTAAGTTTCTCTTCTTTATGTAAAATATAGTCTTTTACACCGATTTTACCGATGTCGTGAAGGTAAGAGGCATATTTCAGTGTTCGAGCTTCCTGCTCTTCGATGCCATATTTCTTTGCCAGGATGTAGGTCACTTCCGCAACTCTGCGTACATGCTGATATGTTTCTGCAGAGTGTCCTTCGGCTATGCCTCCAAGCATACGCATCAGGTGGATTTGTGCTTCTAGCATTTCATGAGTTCTTTGCTCTACCTCTTTTTCAAGGTTTTTTTCATAATGCCTTATTTTCAATGCTGCCTTGACTCGTGCTAATAATTCCTCTTTGAAGTAGGGTTTGCGGATGTAGTCTATGCCTCCTACATCAAATGCTTTTGTCAGAACTTTTTTATCGTTACTTGCTGTTAGGAAAATGACGGGAATAGCTGCCGTTTTAGGGTCTACCTTCAGATAGCGACACACTTCGAGTCCACTGATTTCCGGCATCATTATATCGAGAAGAAGAAGGTCGAATTCTTGCTCTTTGACCATTTTGAGGGCTTCGTAGCCATCACTTGACGTTGTTATATCGTAGCCTTCGTGTTGTAAAATGGAAACTAAAATTTTTACATTCTCTTTGACATCGTCGACGATAAGAATACGTGGAGGGTTCTCTAGCACTGTTGCCTTTCAAAATAGGTGGTACAATACGCTAATTATAATTCTTTAGGTTTAAAAAAAAGTTAGAAAGCGATGAAAATCTATGTTAAAATAGCAAATATGTAAACGATAAATTAACATAGCTTCAAATTAATTGCTTTATATAAGCAAATCAATGGTTGAAAAATAGGAGAGACAATAAAACAATGAGTGTGTTGGAAAAACTTGGAAAAAAAATAGATGAGATATTGGCAAAAATAACAATGCTCAAGGAGGAAAATGAAAATCTTCGTCAACAGTTGGTCAATGCCAAAGCAGAATGTGAACTAAAAAATGTGGAGATCCAGAGACTTCAAGAGATCAATGCGCAAAAAGAGCATGAAATTGAAGAGATCGTTTATAAAATAGAATCGATGATGGGATAGTGACTCTTTATGCAATATATTCTTTGTGTCAATAATCGTTATTTTAAAATCGATATAGAAGATAGGGAGTTTTTGGACTTTTTAAAACAAAGCAGTAGTGAAGATTTCCCTCAAGAGTGTGTCAATGAAAAGGAGCTTTTGCAAGGTTACATTAAAAAAACATCTCAATTATATGAAAAAGAGCAACAAATTAAAGAACTTTTAGAGCGGCTTGAAGTTGATTTAAGCAAAGATGGGGTATAATTCCAACCTACAAACAAAATGCGTCCGTAGCTCAGCTGGATAGAGCACTGGTTTGCGGTACCAGCGGTCTCAGGTTCGAATCCTGACGGGCGCGCCATCTGAAACCCCCTAAATTACGAGCTTTCAAGAGATTTTTAAAAAGCACTTTTTGTTTAAGGTTTGGTCACACCCCACTTTATACCCCACTTTTTGAATGCGGTTTTTACGGTTTGCAATTTCGATGAGGTCTTTGTAATACATTGTTCAAAAAAATGAACTAAAAACGCTCCAAAAATGAACTACACTTCAAAGGCAAGCCTCCAAAGTACCGACATAGCGGCATATCATTAGTTCAGTTCATTAGCAAAAAAATTTCAACTATTGAGAGAGCTCGGGGCGACGACGACCCCTAACGGAGTGAAAATCTTTTAAAGGACCCTTGCAACTTTTTGCAACTTGTTACCGTGTTTCCTTTTGTTTCCTTTGCCGTTTCGTTGTTTTATTCTAAGCTTTACCCAAACATAGCAAAAATAATCACTGCAATAGCCCTAAAAGCTCCTATCTCTCTTTAGATGTAAATCTATGCTTTTGAGATAAAAAGGACTTGTAGCTTAAATATGAGGTTTGTATATTCTTTTTTTACTGCCGCCATTTTTGGCTTAAGTGAGGTTTCAGATTGCGGGGTGTGATGAAGTGGCGGGTGTGAGGTACCGCCACCTCTAAGATTGACTTAAAGCATTTTTGCGTTCATGGTCAAAAGTTTTTACCATTCATAATCGGCATACTGTTTCGCCAGATCGGCATTGTTCGTTCTTTGTATGCGCTCTTTGCCATAGAGTCCGCTATCGTTGTTCAGTGCTACTATTGCGTTTTCGTCAAGTTGGTTTATCACTTTACTTATCTGATGGATATTGCGATTGACCTCCATTGTGTAGAGTGCAAATATTTCTCTTGCCGTCTTAAGGTCGAATGTAAACTCATCATCGTTCATCAGCTGTGCAAAGCTCTCGATATCCTCTCTCAAACTTTTATGTATCATTTCCAAATGTTTGATCTCCATATCGTATATGTGAAATCTATCTAACTGTAACTTCTTCATCGCTTCGTCTCCTCTCGTTCGTTGACACCGCATCGGTTACTATCGTCTCGTATCTCATAAAGTCGCCCATATACTCAATATTCGGCTTGAGTTCTTCCAACTGCTCTATGCCAAAAGATAACGCCACTTGCAGCGCATAGTAAGCATATTTATCCCATTTATTACTACCTGCGTCCGCTGATAATTCCAACGACCCCAAGAGATTGTGAACGCCCTTGATTACATCCAGCCTCTCGTCAATATCATCTGGGGTTACAAACTTTCCAAAGTCTATGTTTGGGTTTTGTGGTTTTTGTTTCATTTTTTACGCTCCTTTTTTGAGTTCCAGTTGTTTTCTCATAATCACATCGATACCACCGATCAGATCAAAATCAAGCACGGTAATGCCAATCTCTTCACAATATCCGTAAACCTTTCCAGTATCGTTATGCTGTACGATAGAATTGATTTTCATCAAGTATTCGTAACCGTCTGATTTATCAGCCCCGAATACTCCATCAAGTTCCGCAATAACCGTAAAATCTGCTTTGTTTTTCATCTCTTCATCTCCTTTATCTTTTCATCAAGTCTTGTAACCGCATCGGTCATCACATCCGCCAAAAGCTGTATTGCTTGGTAGTTATAGATATTATCTGCAAAGCTTTCATCCAAACAAGCCATCAAGCCGCTGCAACCTTTTAGTACCTCCATCGGGTTATCTTCCAAAGATACCGCTATGCAATCCGTTGTCTCTTTCATCCTACATACTCCCATCTTTCAAATTTAGCCGCTATGGCTTCCAAAGCCTCGAATGTGCTTACCGCTACAAGTACCGCTCCCGTGCCGGTGTAGATTTTTAGTTTCATCTTCGTATCTCCTTTGTGTTTGGTATGGTGGAAACTTTCGGAAACTTCACTTATAAAGCCTCCATCCGTTTACCTCTTCATGTTTGTCGCATAAAGCGTTTTTATCTCCATATGGTACATTTATCGCCTCGAAGCTTTTAAGGGCTTCTATGCCTCTTCCTGTGCTTCTTACGATACTGTTTCCCTTTGGCTTGTAAGTTCTTTTTTCTTCTTTATCTGATAATCCTCCCCTATAAGCTTTTTTTAGAGCAGTTCAAACTGCTTTGATGTTTGGGTCTTGCTTTTAAAGCGGTACTTCATTTAAAACAAAATACGACGATAAAAAAACTTCTAACTCCTTGACACTATCAAACCCGTGTATGATTTCTTTGCCGTGAGTATCTTCAGTTGCCACAAAAACGGTTTTCCTTTTTTTGTAGTCATAATGTTCTTGGTATCCAGTTGTAATAAAATACGGGTAGATATTTTTTACTACCTGATCTCCATAAATATCACTCTTGCCTCTGTACTCTCTTTTAAGCCTTTCACACTCTCTTGTTAAGTACCACTCTTCAAAGTCTTGTAGCTGCTCTTTGTCTCCAGCTGCTATCTTCTTCTTGATCTTCATCTTAAAAGCTGTCGGGCTTTTTATATACTCGGTTTCTGCCATCAAGTGAGCGATATACTCATCAAGATATTTCGCTTGCAGGTTATCTGGCAGCGTGTGGAAAATAAAATCTCTTTTTTCTCCCCCATTATTATCTCTCTCTTTCTCTTCTTTTGTTCTATTTTCTTTTGTATGTGCATTATCTGCACTACCCTTATGCAAATTTTGCACTACCCCCTTGTGCATTATTTACACTACCCTTGTGCATTTTTTGCAGTAGGGTTTCTATGCCTTTAAAGTTAATTTCATAGCGGTTATATGACTTCCCGCCGTTCTTGTGGTTTTGCTTTGTAACCTTGATAAGTTTCAATTTTTTTAACTCCTCTATTGAGTTAACGATCTGCCTTTTACTCAATCCCGTAGCTTTCGCAAACTGTGATATACTTATGCCATCGCTTTTCTTTCCATAGCCTATGGTTTGTCGGGCTATGTGCAGTAAAATAACGAAAGCACTACTCTTGATAAATGCCATCACATCAAAGATTTCATTTGGTATCTTCGTGAAGTTATCCAGTATCTCAAACTTTGCCATTTATCGCCTCCCGCATCGCTGCATAGTTGATGATATACATCACTCCCTTTTTGGTACGCTTGAACACTTTTAAAAAGCCCTTTTCCAAAAGCTCATCGATGCTCTCTTGTACTTTCTTCTTGTTGTATCCCGTAGCCCGTTGTAAGTCCTTGACCGTCATAGGGCGGGAAATATCGAATCCGCTAAAGTGCAGCTTGTCGTTGTCGTTTATCTTCATTTTCTTCTACCTTTCATTTTTTGTTTTTCTTCTTCATACTCTTTGCAAAGTGAGCGGATATTTTCACGACTAAGCGTTTTTATTGTCTCGGTAAGGGTTTGTATTGCCTCAAGTGTGTTTTTAATTTCTACAACGCTTCCGTTAGCTAAAATTGCATAGTTTAAAGAAGCTTTTAGTGCGGATTGTATATCTCCAAAGTATCCAAGCACTCTATTACCGTATCCGTTTCTTTTATGTTTCGGTTCGTGTCCTTTCACTATTGCGAAGTTTAGATCATCAAATTTGACTAGTGCCAATTCATCCGTTATCTTTATCATTGTTCTTTCTCCTTTTCGTGTTTAGTTTTGTTTAGTTTGTGAAGTGGCATTACACCACCTCGTAAGTCACTCCCCCGACCTTGACCGTCTGGAGTGTTTCAAGGTTTACCATTCGATACGCTTGTTTCGCCATATCGTAAACCGTGATAAGTGAATTTTTTGAGCTTACGCCGTTTTTACCTCCTTTTAGGTTTTTGGCAACTCCTAAGCGGGCTACCATTCTTCTAAGCGATC
>JALWLR010000152.1 GCA_027084065.1 Helicobacteraceae bacterium
TGGCGGGGCGAGGGGTCGACATCAAGGTAAATGACGAGGTCAAAGAGCTTGGAGGATTGTATATTATAGGTACGGAGCGTCATGAAAACCGACGTATTGACAATCAGCTGCGTGGACGTAGCGGACGTCAGGGGGATCCGGGAACGAGCCAGTTCTATCTCTCTTTGGAAGACAATCTGCTTCGTATTTTCGGCTCGGATAAAATCAAATCTATCATGGAGCGTTTGGGTGTCGAAGATGGCGAGTACATCGAATCGAAGATGGTTTCGCGAGCGGTGGAAAAAGCGCAGAAAAAAGTGGAAACGATGCACTTTGAAGGGCGGAAGCATATTGTCGAATATGATGACGTAGCTAACGAGCAAAGAAAGATCATCTATAAGTTCAGAAATGAACTGCTCGATCCAAACTTCGATATTTCCGCGAAAATAGAGCAAAACAGAGAGGAGTATATGCCTTCACTCCTTGCCAAAGCGGATATTTACGAAGGGATGTCTTTAGAAGAGTTCAATTTGGAAAAACTCTCCAAACTGCTTTTAGAAGAGCTCGGTATGGAAGTTTCTACAGAGGAACTTGCAGGGAAAGAGTATGATGAACTTCTTGAGTATCTTATAGAAAAAGCGAAAAAAGAGTATGAGGAGAAGATGAGTCTCATCGATGAGGAGACACGCAAAGAGATAGAGCGTGAACTCTACTTAAAAGAGCTTGATGAGAGCTGGAGAGAGCATCTATACCAAATGGATAACATGAAAACAGGTATAAGACTACGAGCATACAATCAAAAAGATCCGCTTGTTGAGTACAAAAAAGAGTCTTACAATCTTTTTACCGAACTTATTAACGATCTTAAAGCCAACATCATTAAAACACTCCATATGATTCGCTTCCAGTTTGAAACACCTGAAGAAGAAGCACAAAAACTGGCGCAAAAGCTTGAAATGGAGCGACGGCAAGAGGAGATGCAGCGTAGTTTGAATCTTGAAGAGGAGGAGTCTGAAACAAAAAAGAAGAAGCCGGCAAGAAACGACCCATGTCCGTGCGGAAGCGGTAAAAAGTACAAACAATGCTGCGGTAAAAGTGGTCCGAAAAAAGGTGTGTTTGCATCTTGAAACAAAATGTAGTGAACTACCTTGTCAAGCGCTTTTTGCGCTTTGACAAAGAGCAGCCTTTCATTTTTCTCTCAGCACTGCTTGCTTATTTGGGGATATTGCTCGGTGTGATGGTACTCATAATTGCGATGGCACTTATGAACGGGTTTGATAATGAATTTAAAAAAAAGCTCACTATTATGAACTATCCGCTTACTATCATGCCAAAATTTTATGGAGCTGTAAATAAAGAGCTTCTTGAAAAACTTCGATACGAATTCCCGACACTCTCCTTTAGTCCATATGTCGTTTCATCCGTAATAACTCGTAAAAACGACCTTTTAGAAGGGGGCTATATATTTGGTGTTGATTTTGAACAAGAGGTCAAAGTCAACAGTGTCATAGCCAAAGCTCTGCAACAAAACAAAAAAATCGGAAAGTTCGAAGTTGTTATCGGCAAGAGTCTTAAAGAGGAGTTCGACATCCATCCAAACGACAAAGTGATGTATATCTTTACACAGGTCAATCCAACTGGATTTTCAGTCACTCCACTTATAAAGCGCTTCCGTGTCAAAGCGGTTTTCAACTCTGGACTGCTTGCTTATGATAAAGCTTACAGTTACACGACTATAGAGTCGATGCAACGAATATTGTCAATGCCAAGAGACCAATTCAGTGGCATACACATCTTCTCTCCCAATCCACAGCAAGACATCAAAAAAATTGCAATGACTTTGCCGGAAAGCGTAGCTATAAAAGGGTGGTGGCAGGACAACCTGAACTTCTTTGCTGCACTCAAGATGGAAAAGACATCGCTTTTTATAGTGCTTATGCTCATAATATTGATCGCTTCGATTAATATTATTTCCTCTTTGCTTATGACGGTTATGAATCGTCGAAGTGAAATAGCTCTTTTACTCTCTTTGGGAGCGACCAAGAAGGAGATCAAAGCAGTATTTTTAAAACTTGGGATAGTTATCGGTGTTGCCGGAATCGTTTCTGGGGCTATATTAGGACTTTTTAGTATTTGGGTGCTTGGAACGTTTGATATAGTACATCTTCCAAAAGATGTCTACCCGACAACTACACTACCGCTTGATTTGAGTGTGTTGGACTTCTTTTTAATTATTGCCGGAGCTTTTGTCATAGTTATTCTCTCCTCTTTTTATCCTGCGAAAAAAGCGAGCGAAGTAGATGTTCTCACAGTGTTGAGGAACGAATAAAAGCTTTAATCAGAGTTGTTGTTTTCTTTGTCGAGACCAAGCAGATGTACAGGGTAAAGCAGGGTTCGCTTTATGATATTAAGCGGTGCGATGGCAATGTCTTTTGCCAGCATCGTACTGACTTTTGGATCTTCTAGTTTTCCTTCTATTTTAAGTGTCGTTGAAATTGTTTTTCCATCAAAAAGTATATAACCGACTACCGGCACTTTAGAAGCTTGTTCTGCCAAGTGTGTTTTTAGCTGTAGAATCAGGTTTACAAAGTCCTGTTTGTAGCTAACCTTTCCTTTGCCTACAATGTCGATTTGCATAGAGTGCAAATTGATATTGTCAAAATGGAAAATATCTTTTTCATAGTGAAAAGAAGCATACGCTTTTTTTACATATAAACCTTCTGTTGAGTATGAAGGCAAGGAGAATGTTATAAGAGAGGGTATCGTGTCTATGAAAGCAAGAATATTGTTGAGGATTTTAAAATCTAGTATCGTGGTATCTGTTATTTCAAAAATTCCGTCATACTTTTCTAACGTGCCTATTATATTGAAATCGAGCTTGCCTCCTTTGAATTTCGACTGAAAAAATAGGTTATCCATAAATTCATCGTTAAATCCACTGCCGTAAAGATAGAATTTGTCTCCTTTATATCGAAAACCGGCATGTCCCTCTTCATAAGCGAGCTGTGCGGTCGTGACTCCGACAATGTTTTGCAACTCCAAGCTCTCAAAAAGTACACGTCGAGCTTTGCTTAGGTATAAATAACCGTTTTGCAGGTGTGCATAAAAAGAGAAAGGTAGAGGAGGTGTTTTTTTCTTTTTTTGTTGTTTCCATACCTGTATAAACGATTCAAGTCCATCTAGATGAATACCTATATCGGAAGCATCGAGTTCGAGTTTATTGTTTTTGTATTTGATTTCAATATTATCGTTTATGGTTATTTTACTTTTTTGAGGCTCAATGAAACCTTTGATATTGTATGTGTCAATCTTTTTTTCCTCTTTAATCAATAAAGCAAAATCAGATAGAAGCTTACCTTCTAAGATCCATTTATTGCTGTTTTTGTTGATAAAAAGTTCTCCTTTTTGGAGTTTTATTTTTTGTAAGAGTTGAGAATAGGGAAGCAGCTTGTGTAAAGCGAAAAACTTTAAAGAGCTGTTATCATCTATGTTTACGATAGTTGCAAGTTTATCTGATTTTATTTTTATTCCATTCTTTTTAAGTAGAGTAAATTTCAACGGTTTATCATTTTGAAAGAGTGTTTCATTTTGAGTTAATTGTAGTTTGCTGTTTTTTAAAAGCAAGAATCCCCGCTCTTTTTGCATATCGTAATAAAAGTCGAATGTACAGTTAAGTCTGTTTTTGATAGTCAATATTAAGTTATTTATATTGAGTTGTTGATTTGCATAAGTTAGAAGTATTTTCTCTATCATCAGTTCTAACGAGCCGATTTCAAAACGGGCTCTTTTGTCGGTTGTAATCGTCGTTTTGTTTTTTGTTGCATGTAGATGCATATAAAGATCCGATTGTGCAAGGAGGAAATCCGAAAATTTCAATTTAACTATGTCTATATCGAGATCGGCATTTTTAGCTGCGGCATCGATGGTTCCGGATACATAAGCTTTTAGTTTTTCTTCAATATTGAGTTGGGTTACGGGTAGAAGCAGTTTTTTCATTCGGTTGTTGTAGGCAAGCTTCATTGCATCGACGGTTATAGTTGTTTTGTTTTGTAGATTCCATTTTGTCAAAGGCAACATAATCGTATCGACTTTGGTTTTGTTTATATAGTAAACTATATGTGGCTTTTTTGTTTGCAAAGAGAGAACTTTGTTGGGCAGTTCTACATGTAGAGGATATATATCGATCACGCCAGTGTGTTTTCCAAGATGCAAATCTGCATAAAGGTTTGCTGCAATATTATTTTTATAATGGAGTTCCATTTTCTTTATTTGAACATCAGTATCATGTAAAGATACAAGTAAGTCCTTTACATTCCAATCAAGATCCAAATAGTGAAAAACGCTATTGTTACTTTCAAATTTTCCTATAGCATTTACTTGCATGTTGCTAAGTGCTATTTGTAGTTTTAAATCTGTTTTGATAAAACCGCTTGTTTGCACAAAAGGCATTTCAATGCCGTATACGGAGAGAATATGCACAATGTTTTTATCGACTCTACCGTGATCGAATCGTAAAAAGAGTGTCAAAGGAATTTCTTTTGAGAGAAAGTCGATGCTTAAATAGCTGTTTTGAAGATCGTATCCATACTCTTTTGCATTGTGAGGACGGATGAAAAACAGCCCTTTGTGAAATTTCAATGCGACATGGTCTGCTTTTACGGGAGCAATTTTTGGGTTATAGGTATAGGTAACATCATACACTTTTGCATCTACATCAATAGTACGTATCGAGTTTTTCAAATCGTTTAAATCAATGCTTCCTTGAAATTTTGTTATTTCTGCATGTGAGCAACTATAGGCATCTGCAGCCCAGTATTCTATGCTTTTTGGTAAATGTAAACGGCGGACAATCTTTTTTGGATCTTGTACGGGAGAGAGAAAATTGCTTGTAAAAGTCAGTTTGTCTTTTTGCAATGTAGCATCAAAATTAAAAAAAGCTTCATCCAACATAGCAATATCCAAATTTATCTTAATGTTTTCATTTGGCTTTTCAAATAATATATAACCGCTTGCCTTCATATCATAAGGAGAATAGGTCAGAGATCTTACATGCAAATAGATATTTTCTTTGTCGATGAAAATATCGCTTGTAAGGTTGAGACCATTTGTCGTTAATTTCAAATAGCCGTTTTGGTTTTGCATGTAGCGTATGGATGCGTTTATGTTTCGAAAGTGCAAATCTTCTATTTCAACGCTTTTGCAATATTGGGGAATATCGGTAAGCATTCCAAGAAGAGTAAGACTCTTTGTTTCGTTTTTTTTATTTACAGGCGTATTGTTGAGAATCTCGGCCTTTTTTAAAGAGATTATGAGCTTGTCATCCCATTTAATGTATAATTCTTCGATATTAACAAAAGGGAGATGTAGTCTCTCTATATGGATACCGTGAACCAGTGAGAAAAAAAGAAACACAAAGAGGATAAGCAGAAGTATGAAAAAAGCAACGATCTTGGAGTATATAGTCGATATAATATTGATTATTACACTGTCGTTCATCTATTACCTAAATATGGTTGTTCACACCAACGAAGTTGTCTATATACCCAAAGGTTCTATAAACAAAATTATAACACATCTTCAAGCGAAAAAATATGATGTGGGAAAACTTGACTCTCTCTTGCTCAGATTCATAGGTAATCCGCAAAGCGGATGGATATTCATAGGAACTAAAGAGCTGCGTCGGGGCGATTTTTTATATAAACTTACACATGCAAAAGCACCGATGGTAGACATTACGCTTATTCCCGGCGAAACGACATATGTTTTTATGCAAGAAATAGCCAAAAAACTAGGGCTTAGCCATGCAAAGCTGATGAACTATTTTTATCAAGAAGCGCCTTATAAAGAGGGGGTGCTCGTTCCTGATACCTACAAGATTCCTTACGGCATCCAAGAAAAAACACTGGTGTTGCTCTTGCTTAAAAAATCGCAAAAGGAGATGAAAGATTTTGCGATGAAAGTATTTGGAGTGTTTGATGAAAGAAAATGGCGCAGATTCGTTACCATGGCTTCCATTATTCAAAAAGAGGCTGCCAATAAAGAGGAGATGCCTATAATTGCATCGGTCATTTACAACAGGTTACGTAAAAAAATGAAACTGCAGATGGACGGCTCTTTAAACTATGGAAAATACTCCCATACAAAAATTACCGCCTCGCGTCTACGTCACGATAGTAGTCGTTACAATACCTATCTTTATAGAGGTTTACCGCCGTATCCTGTATGCAACCCCGGATTCGATGCCATTAAAGCGGCGATTTTTCCAAAACGTACAAACTATCTTTACTTCGTCAAAGGTAAAGACAACAAGCATCTCTTTAGCTCTACATTTCAAAAACACAAAAAGAATGTTACTTTAAGTAACAAGTAAAACTCTTCAGACTCTTTTAGAGTTACCAATTGAAACATTCATAAAAAAAGCTATGGGAGATTTTTCATTCATTGATGTTGTTACACTTAAATTGATATTATACATATTGTAAAATAAACTTTGCTCTGAGGCGAAACTCAGAGCCAAAAAGGATGACAATGTCTACAATTATATGGACTAAGATCGATGAAGCTCCGGCGTTAGCAACATACTCGTTGCTCCCAATCGTGCAGAGATTTGCAAAAGATGCAGGTATCAATGTTGAAGAGAGAGACATCTCTCTTTCAGGTCGTGTGATAGCGACATTCCCAGAGTTTTTGACTGATGAGCAAAGAATCAACGATGAACTTGCTTATCTTGGAGAGGTTGTAAAAGAGCCTGAAGGCAATATCATCAAGTTGCCAAATATTTCTGCTTCTGTTCCACAGCTTAAAGAGTGTATAGCAGAATTGCAAGCTAAAGGTTACAAGCTTCCTGATTATCCGGAAAACCCGGAAACACCTGAGGAAAAAGAGATTCAGGCACGTTATGCTACATGTCTTGGTTCTGCAGTTAACCCTGTTTTACGTGAGGGCAACTCTGACAGACGAGCAGCAAAAGCGGTAAAAGAGTATGCGAAAAAACATCCACATAAACTCAGACCGTTTGAAGAGAACTCTCAAGCATGTGTTCGTCATATGGACAGAGGTGACTTTTATGAAAATGAGCAGTCTGTCATTGTTGAGAAAGGCGGTAAAGTAACTATTGAGCTTAATGGCAAAATTGTTAGAGAAATCGTTGCTGAAGACAAAGAGATTTTAGATGGTACGTTTATGTCGGCTAAAGCGCTTAGAGAGTTTTTGAAAAAAACTATTGAAGAAGCGAAAGAAAAAGGTCTTCTTTGGTCTATTCACCTTAAAGCGACTATGATGAAAGTCTCTGATCCAATTATATTTGGTCATGCTGTAAGCGTTTTCTTCAAAGATGTTTTTGAAAAGTATGCTGATGAGTTTGAAAAACTGGGTGTCAATCCAAATCTTGGCCTTGGTGACCTTATGAAAAAGATTGAAAAATCGGATAAAAAAGAGGAAATCGAAGCAGCTATCAAAAAAGTTATCTACGAAGAAAAACCTGATATTGCTATGGTTGATAGTGACAAAGGTATTACTAACCTTCACTTCTCAAATGATATTATCATCGATGCTTCTATGCCTGTTGTCATTAGAGACGGTGGTAAAATGTGGAACAAAGATGGTAAGACACAAACATGTATGTCTGTCATTCCAGATAGATCGTATGCGACAATGTACAAAGAGATCGTTGATGATTGTGTAAAAAACGGTCAGTTTGACGTAACGACTATGGGAAGTGTCTCCAACGTTGGTTTGATGGCGAAAAAAGCAGAAGAGTATGGTTCTCATCCAACTACATTCGAAGTAGAAGAAGACGGTATTGTCGAAGTGAAAGATGAAAACGGCAATGTTCTTATGAGCTTTGAAGTAGAAAAAGGCGATATTTGGAGAATGAGTAGAACAAAAGATATAGCTGTAAAAGACTGGGTTAGACTTGCTCATGAACGCGCAGTTATTACAGGAGAACCTGTTGTTTTCTGGCTTGATAGCTACAGACCACATGATGCAAATATTATCAAAAAAATCGTAGAGTACCTACCAGAACACCTAAAAGAAGAAGAGATAGAGTATCATATTCTTGCACCAAAACAAGCAATGAAATTTACTCTTAGACGTGTTAGACAGGGATTGAATACGATTTCTGCAACAGGAAATGTTCTTAGAGATTACCTTACAGACCTTTTCCCGATTCTTGAGCTTGGAACATCTGCTAAAATGATGTCTATTGTTCCACTTCTAGCTGGTGGAGGGCTTTTTGAAACAGGTGCAGGCGGTTCAGCTCCTAAACACGTTGAACAATTCCTTAATGAATCACATCTAAGATGGGATAGCCTTGGAGAGTTCCTAGCACTTGCAGAGTCTCTTCGATATATAAATCGTAAACATCCATCTGAGAAATTGGAAGCTTTGGTTAACTCTCTTGACAAAGCAAATGCTGCATATCTTGACAATGACAAATCACCAAGCAGAAAATGTGGTGAGCCTGATAACAAAGCAAGTCACTTCTATCTTGCAAAATACTGGGCAGAAGCACTGGCTACTTGTGGTGTACCTGCTTTGGAAGAAAAATATGCAAAAGTTGCCAAAGAGCTTATAGAAAATGAAGATAAAATCATCGAAGAACTTTTGGCAGTTGAATGTAAGCCAAGTGACATCGGTGGTTACTACAGACCGGATGATGCAAAAGCAGAAGCGGCAATGAGACCGTCTGAAACACTCAATAAAATAGTTGATAGCATATAATATCACTACGAAACTACACACTTTCAAGCAATGTGTGTAGTTTCATTACATTTTTCTCTAATTTTCAAATATAAAGAGTTATAATGTAAAACATAAAAATCAAATAATTGCCATGACGACTTGGATATACTTAAATGTTTTGTGTCTGCACATCATGTTTAAGTATATGCGTCATGAGCCTAAGCTAAAGGAGATATAGTGAGTAAAAACGGTGGAAAAAGAGTTGGAATAGTAGGTGCCGGAAATGTTGGTGCGACGGTGGCTTATTCACTGGCGATGCAGGGAAGCTGCCATGAAATCATTTTACGTGACAATAAAATAGACGTAGCCAAAGGAAAAGCGCTTGATATGTCTCAAGCAGCAGCAGCGGTACGCAGCCACACTGTTGTAAAAGTGGCAGAAACAATGGAAGACTTGACAGACTGTGATGTTGTCGTCGTAACTGCGGGAAGTCCTCGTCTTCCTGGAATGAGCAGAGACGATCTTTTGATGACGAATGCTAAAATAACAAAAGAGGTCGCACAAGGTATTGCAAAATACTCTCCTGATGCTATCATTATTATGGTTTCAAACCCTCTTGATGCTATGACCTATGTCGCTTACAGAGAGAGTGGATTTGAGGCAAACCGTGTCATCGGAATGGCAGGTATATTGGATAGTTCTAGAATGGCGTCATTTATTCAAGAAAAACTTGGATACGGCGGTGGACAGATCAGAGCGTCCGTAATGGGTGGACATGGAGATGACATGGTTCCACTCCCGCGCTACTCTACAGTTGCCGGGGTTCCTTTAAGTGATCTCTTGACACAAGAGGAGATTGATGAAGTTGTCGAGCGTACACGACACGGCGGTGCCGAAATAGTGGGTTATCTCAAAACAGGTTCTGCATACTACGCACCTGCAAAATCAACTTCTATTATGGTTGAAGCTATCCTAAAAGATACGAAACAGATCCATCCATGTGCCGTCTATCTTAACGGCGAATATGGCTACAAGGATGTTGTAAGCGGTGTTCCTGTCATGCTTGGTGCAGGAGGTGTTGAAAAGATCATCGAAATTACCCTCAATGAGAAAGAGCAGGCAATGTTTAAAAAGTCTTGCGATTCGGTTAAAAAACTGATAGACACTCTCAATAAAAATAACTTTTTTGGAGATCAATAATGCAATACAGAATAGAAAAAGACACAATGGGAGAGATGCAAGTCCCAAAAGATGCTTACTGGGGAGCGCAAACACAGCGCTCTATCGAAAACTTTAAAATCGGCAATGAAAAGATGCCTGAAGAGATTATCAAAGCATTTGCTTATTTGAAAAAGTCGGTAGCTCTAGTTAATAAAGAGCTCGGAAAACTCGATGAAAAAAAAGCAGAAGCAATTGCACAAGCCGCAGATGAGATTTTAGAAGGCAAACTTGATGGAAACTTTCCACTTGTCGTATGGCAAACTGGAAGCGGTACGCAGTCTAACATGAATGTCAATGAAGTCATCGCCAACCGTGCAACGGAAATTTTGGGTGGAGATTTTAGAAAAGAGAAAATAGTACATCCAAATGATGACGTCAACAAGTCCCAAAGCTCAAATGATACTTATCCAACAGCGTTGCATGTAGCAAGTATTATAGCTGTGGAAGAGACACTGATTCCAGCTATAGAGAAGCTACAAAAAACATTGGAAGAAAAAGCAAAAGAGTATGATAACATAGTCAAGATAGGTAGAACGCACCTTCAAGATGCTACACCTTTGACACTCGGTCAGGAAATAAGTGGATGGGTTGAGATGCTGAAAAAATCGAAAAAGATGATTTTGGACTCACTCGAAGCCGTTCGTGAGCTTGCTATAGGTGGTACGGCTGTTGGTACCGGTTTGAATGCGCATCCGGAACTGGGAGAGAGAGTCGCTAAAAAAATCAGTGAATTTACAGGGCACACATTTGTTTCTGCTCCAAATAAATTCCATGCACTAACATCACATGACGCACTCGTTTTCGCTCATGGAGCATTGACAGCACTTGCTGCAGATATGATGAAAATAGCAAATGATGTGCGCTGGCTTGCTTCAGGTCCGAGATGTGGAATAGGGGAGATAGAAATCCCTGCAAACGAGCCTGGTAGTTCCATTATGCCAGGTAAAGTCAATCCTACTCAAAGTGAAGCTGTTACTATGGTAGCATGCCAAGTTATGGGTAACAACACAACTATTTCCGTAGCTGCAAGTCAGGGAAATTTTGAACTCAATGTTTTTAAACCTGTCATAGCATACGACTTTTTGCAGTCAGTAAAACTTTTGGCTGACAGCATTGTCTCTTTTAATGACAATGCTGCAGTGGGAATAAAACCAATCAAAGAGAAAATTGATTATTATCTTAATAATTCTCTTATGCTTGTAACGGCTTTGAATCCTTATATCGGGTATGAAAATGCTGCAAAAATAGCTAAAACGGCACATGCAAACGGTACTACACTCAAAGAAGAAGCAGTGAATTTGGGACTGCTTACTGAAGAAGAGTTCGACAAGTATGTCGTTCCAAGTGAAATGATAAAGCCAAAAGCGTAAACTTACAAAGGAGAAAAACATATGAATGTACATGAATATCAGGCCAAACAGATATTTCAAGAGTATGGTGTACCTACACCAAGAGGTATTGTTGCCAATACCCCTGACGAGGCTGTAAAAGCAGCAGAAGAGCTTGGTGGAAACATCTGGGTTGTCAAGGCTCAAATCCATGCAGGTGGACGTGGTCTTGGTGGTGGTGTCAAACTTGCCAAAAGTCTTGATGAAGTAAAACAGCTTGCAAGTGAAATTTTGGGAATGACACTTGTAACACACCAAACAGGGCCGGAAGGAAAATTGGTTCAAAAAGTTTATATAGAAGAGGGTGCGGATATCAAAGATGAGCTTTATCTTGGTATCGTACTTGATCGTGCTAAAGAGATGCCTGTCATCATGGCATCAACTGAAGGTGGAATGGAGATTGAGAAGGTTGCTGAAGAGACACCTGAAAAAATCATCAAAGTCGCAGTTGATCCAACTATAGGTTTTCAAGGTTTTCACGGAAGAGAGCTTGTTTT
Organism: Helicobacteraceae bacterium; assembly: GCA_027084065.1. Classification (GTDB taxonomy): domain Bacteria; phylum Campylobacterota; class Campylobacteria; order Campylobacterales; family Sulfurimonadaceae; genus S012-15. The sequence continues at coordinate 11,771 of JALWLR010000152.1, forward strand.
TGGACTTGGCATAACAGATAAAAATGAACAGAAAAAGTTTATCGATTTTGCAAGTAAACTTTTTAAAATCTATATGGATAAAGATGTAGAGCTTATCGAAATCAACCCACTTATAAAAACAGGTGAGGGAGAGTTTCTCGCACTTGATGGCAAAATGGGATTTGATGATTCAGCTTTGTACAGACATCCTGAAATTGAAGCTATGCGTGACATTTCCGAAGAGGATCCAGACGAAAGAGAAGCGGCTAAGTATGGTTTGAGTTATGTCGCTCTTGATGGAGAAATCGGTTGTATGGTAAACGGTGCCGGATTGGCAATGGGTACTATGGATGCAATCAACTATATGGGCGGTACACCTGCAAACTTCCTCGATGTCGGCGGAAAAGCCAATGCAGAGACGGTTGCTAAAGGTTTTGAGATCATTTTGAAAAATCCAAAAGTTAAAGCTATTTTTGTCAATATTTTCGGTGGTATCGTAAGATGTGACCGTATTGCAAACGGTATTTTGGAGGCGACAAAAATGGTTGATGTCAATGTACCTGTTATCGTTCGACTAGATGGTACAAACGCGGAAGAAGCAGCCGAAATACTCAAAAATGCACAAATTAAAAATGTTATCCCTGCAGAAGATTTGGCTGATGGCGCGGCAAAAGCGGTAGCAGCGGCAAAAGGAGAGTTATAATGAGCATATTGGTAAATAAAGACACAAAAGTTATTGTTCAAGGTTTTACTGGAAAAGAGGGTAGCTTCCATGCTGAGCAGTGTATCAATTACGGTACAAACATCGTTGGTGGTGTTACACCTAACAAAGGTGGACAAGAGCATTTAGGACGCCCGGTTTTCAATACAGTAAAAGATGCTGTAGACAATACGGGTGCAACTGTATCTATGATTTTCGTTCCACCGGCATTTGTTGCCGATGCCGTTATGGAAGCGGCAGACGCGGGAATAGAACTTGCCGTAATCATCACTGAGGGTGCACCTGTACGTGATATGATGTTTGCAAAAATGTATGCAACAAAAAAAGGTATGAAAACTATCGGACCGAACTGTCCAGGTATTATCACTGCAGAAGAGTGCAAAATAGGCATTATGCCTGGAAACATTTTCAAAAAAGGAAATGTCGGACTTATTTCCAAATCTGGAACGCTTACGTATGAAGCGAGTAATCAAGTTGTCAAAGAGGGGCTTGGAATTACTACTGCTGTAGGTATCGGTGGAGATCCTATCATAGGTCTAAGTTATAAGCAGCTTCTACCGATGTTCGAAGCTGACCCAGAAACAGAAGCTATCGTTATGATAGGAGAAATCGGTGGTGATCTTGAAATTCAGGCAGCAGAATATATAAAAGAAAATATCAAAAAACCTGTGATTGCATTTATTGCCGGTCAAACAGCTCCAAAAGGAAAAAGAATGGGACATGCCGGTGCAATAGTCAGCGGTAGTGCCGGAACTGCAAAAGAGAAAATGGAAGCACTTGAAAAAGCGGGGGTTCATGTTGTAGTAAGTCCAGCTGATATAGGTAAGAAAGTAGCCGAAGTGCTCAAAAAGTAACACATCTGAAAATGTGTGAGCCTGGTGTGTAACTATATTACACAAAGTAGGGCGTTTGCAGCACTATATAGGATGTATTAAAGAGAATTTCTGTATTCTGTACAAACAGAAGCAGATGCTGTAAAAACGGTTGGCTTCATGTCAATCTTAAATTAGGAGAAAAGATGGGAATTTCAACATTTCACACTGAAAAACCGGCTGAAGACGTTCCGGTATGGGTAAACAAAAATAACTGTAAAGCGTGTGACATATGTGTATCTGTATGTCCTGCGGGTGTGCTCGCTATGGTGTACGATCCGACATCGGTACTTGGCGCAAATATCAGTATTCAGTATCCAGATGATTGTATTGGATGTAACGAATGTGAACTCTGCTGCCCTGACTTCGCTATTTATGTAGCGGATAAAAAAGAACACAAGTTTGCAAAACTCAGTGATCAGGCAAAGCAAAGACAAGAGGCTATAGTTGCAAATAACTATATGGCACTCGATGAAGGAGCGAAATAATGGCAAGAGAAGTAATCTCAACTGGAAATGAATTGGCTTCACGTGCAGCTGTAGATGCTGGAGCAAGATTTTTTGGAGGATATCCAATTACTCCATCTTCTGAAGTTATGCACGAGGCTTCTGACCTACTTCCAAAAGTCGGTGGAAAATTTATCCAAATGGAAGATGAAATCGGGGGTATCTCCGTTGCACTTGGTGCTTCTATGTCCGGTGTTAAGTCATATACCGCTACATCAGGCCCTGGTATATCTCTTAAAGCGGAGCAAATAGGTCTTGGGTTTATTGCGGAAATTCCACTCGTTATCATTAACGTTATGCGTGGTGGTCCTTCTACGGGTCTTCCAACTCGTGTGTCTCAAGCAGACATCGGTCAAGCAAAATACCCTACACATGGGGATTATGCTTCAATAACATTGTGTGCGGGAAGTCTTACAGAGTGCTATACGCAAACTGTTAGAGCATTTAATCTTGCTGAACAGTATATGACTCCGGTATTTGTTCTTTTGGATGAAACAATCGGTCATATGCATGGTAAAGCGGTTCTTCCTGACCTTGAAGAAGTAGAAGCAAATATCGTAAATAGAAAAAGATTTGACGGTGATCCAAAAGACTACAGACCTTATGATGTGCCTATGGATACTCCAGCAGTTCTTAACCCTATGTTTGAAGGATACAGATACCACATCACAGGTTTGCATCATGGACCAACCGGGTTCCCGACTGAAGATGCAGAACAGTGCGAGTTCAATATTGAACGTCTTGTCGGTAAAATAAATCGTGTTGCAGAAAAGAATGATGGGCTTGATGATCTTCCAGATTACGAAGAGGTCGATATGGAAGATGCTGAAGTATGTATCATAGCATATGGTTCTATTGCTCTTGGTGCTTATGAGGCTGTAAAAAAACTAAGAAGCGAAGGTATCAAAGCTGGACTTTTTAGACCTATTATGCTATGGCCAAGTCCTGCTAAAAAGATTAAAGAGATCGGTGAGCGATTCGGTAAAAACATAATGGTTACTGAGCTCAATATGGGTCAGTACTCTCAAGAAATCGAGAGAATCATCAAAAGAGATGATTTTACAAAACTGCTTAAAGCAAATGGTAGACCGATTGCACCGGCAGAGATGGTAGCAAAAGTTAAGGAGATGATGTAATGGCATTTAACTACGAAAAATACCTCAGAGTTGAAAAGATGCCAACACTTTGGTGTTGGGGATGTGGGGATGGTGTAATCCTTAAATCTGTTATTCGTGCTATTGATAAGCTCGGGTGGAATATGGATGATGTTTGTATTGTTTCTGGTATTGGGTGTTCGGGAAGATTCTCTTCTTATATCGACTGCAATACTGTACATACGACACATGGTAGAACAGTTGCATATGCAACAGGTATAAAACTTGCAAATCCGGACAAGCACGTTATTGTTGTCGCAGGTGATGGCGATGGTCTTGCTATCGGTGGTAACCATACGATCCACGGATGTAGACGAAACATCGATTTGAACTTTATTCTTATCAATAACTTCATCTATGGTTTGACAAACTCTCAAATTTCACCTACAACTCCTCAAGGTATGTGGTGTGTAAGTGCAAAACGCGGTAATATCGATCCGACGTTTGATGCATGTAAACTTGCTGAGGGTTCAGGTGCTTCTTTTATTGCAAGAGAAAGTATGATCGATCCGAAAAAACTTGAGAAAATTTTCGTAAAAGGGTTCCAGCACAGAGGTTTTAGCTTCTTTGATGTTCTTTCTAACTGCCACATCAACCTTGGTAGAAAAAATAAAATGCAAAGTGCTATTGCAAATCTTGATTGGATCGACAGTATTACTATTCCATTGAAAAAATGGGAAGCACTACCTGAAGAGGAAAAAATGAATAAATTCCCTACAGGTGTTCTCAGACAAGTTGAGCAAGATGAGTATTGTGATCTTTATGATAAAGTAATAGAAGTTGCACAAGGTAAGAGAAAGCCGTTGACGCAAGACGACTTCAAGAAAAAAATATAAGGAAAAATCAATGGCAAGACATACATTAAGATTTACAGGTGTCGGTGGTCAGGGAGTTTTGCTTGCAGGTGAAATCATGGCTGCATGTAAAATCAAACTTGGCGGCTACGGTCTAAAGACAGCTACGTACACATCTCAAGTACGTGGCGGCCCGACAGTTGTCGACATTACTCTCGATGATGAAGAAATCAGATACCCTTATGCAAACGAGGGAGAAATTGATTTTATGCTTTCTGTTGCTGATGTTTCATATCAGTCTTTTAAAAATGGTGTAAAACCGGGTGGGATCATAGTTGTAGATCCTAACTTGGCTCATCCGACAGAAGAGGATAGAGAGAAGTGGAAAG
>JALWLR010000153.1 GCA_027084065.1 Helicobacteraceae bacterium
CGTTGAGTGTGAAAAAAGCGCGATCAATTTGGGTAAAATCTTTACGAACGATTCTATGCTCGTACCAGAGTAAAACTCCACTGAGCAATACTGCAAGCCACCCGAAAAATCCCAAATGGGCACACCACGTAAAAAGTGCCCAAAAAAGGATGCTAAGTGTATGAAAGAGTGCGGAGATGAAGAGTGTCGCCTCAGCGCCGTAACGTGAGGGAATGGAGTAAAGCCCCTCTTTTTTATCGAATTCGATGTCTTGCAAAGAGTAGAGTAGATCGAAGCCGGCAACCCAAAAAACGACACCCAGACTCAGCAAAACACTCCAAGCCGGAATCTCAGCTAAAACGGCGACGACACCGGCAATAGGGGCAAGTCCGAGTGAGAGTCCCAAGATAATATGAGCAAGCTCACTGAAGCGTTTGAAGTAGGAGTAGCTTGCCAAAATCGCCAGTATCGGAAAAGAGAGCCAAAATGCGAGTGAGTTGATCATCGCCGCGACTGCAACGAAAACAAAAGCGTTTACGGCTATAAAAATGAGAATGCTCGTTGCATCGAGACGCCCATCAACATTGGGCCTTGAGGCGGTACGCGGGTTTTTTGCATCGATGTCGCGATCGGCGTAGCGGTTTACACCCATAGCGAAATTGCGCGCGCTCACTGCCGCAGCGACGCCAAGAAAGAGCAGTTTCCAACCAAACCATCCATTTGCCGCAACGATCATCGCTATAAATATAAACGGCAGAGAAAATATGGAGTGAGAAAACATTACGAGTTCATTAAAGTCTTTGAGTTTTTGTTTCAGTCGTTCCACAGGCGCCTACATCTTCTATTTTTGAAGAGATTATAGCGAAAAAAGAGTATAATTGCGCTTATGAAAAAAGTAGCGATAATTGGTCCCACCGCTTCGGGAAAAAGCGAACTTGCCATAGAGACGGCACTGTGTATGGATGCGTGGATTCTCTCTTTGGATTCTCTTGCCGTATTTAAAGAAGCCGACATCGTCTCTGCCAAACCATCAAAAGAGGAGCTCTTGAGAGTTCCCCACTTTGGTATTGACGAGCTTTATATCAATGAGTATTTCAGTGTGGATCTCTTTATCAAGCGTTATAAAGAGGTTGAAAGCTTGGCAAAAGAGGCTGGAAAAAATCTTGTTATTGTCGGAGGAACGAGTTTTTATCTTAAAGTGCTGCTAGAGGGACTCTCTTTTGTGCCTTCGCCAAAAGTCTTACTCCAAAAGAAAATAGATGAGATGCTTAGGGATTTAGCGCAGACATATGCCTTTTTAAAAGAGAAAGATCCTCTCTACATGCAAAACATCGCACCGACGGATCGGTACCGAATAGAGAAGGCACTGAGTATTTTTTTAAGCACTCAAACAATCCCAAGCGAATGGTTTAAACAGCATCCTCCCACGCCTGTAGCAAGTGATGTCGAAATTTTCGACATAGCGGTAGAGCGATCGATTTTACGCCAAAGAATAGAAAAAAGAACGCAAAAAATGCTTCAAGAGGGGCTTATAGATGAGATCTCTTTTTTGGAGTGGAAGTACGGTAGAGCACCGGCACCCATGAAAGCCATAGGCATTGTCGAAACACTCTCGTATTTGGATGGAAAGTGTTCGAAAAAGGAGCTTCAAGAAGCCATTGTTACACATACGGCACAATTAGCGAAGCGTCAGCAAACATTCAATAAAAACCAGTTCCCCACTCGTGTCGCTCTTCCGCTTGAAGCTTTGCGGAAGAGGTTGTGCTCTTAGTAACGGTATCGAAGATAAAAACGAATATCCTGCGCTTTATCTACGTACATTCCTTTATAGGCGGCAGGTAGATCGGAAATTTTCATAGAAGCGCCTGTACTTGAGCCGAAAAATCCGTTACTTCCGGTGTATTCGTAGTCAATGTAAGTAAAGCGAAGTTGAGCTGTAAGAATGTTATCTACAAGCGGCTCGGTAAAATAAACCTCATAGGCACTTCCCCGTGTTGCGACTTTGGAACCAATCATCGTGTCCTCCGCGTAGGTAATACTGCGCCAGTATTTACTTCCCCAGTTGTACTCTACACCCCATTTCCCCTCTTCTGATATGAGTGAAGGCATATTGAGCCCTGTCCAGACGGAGTAGCCTCGCGTATGTTCTCCGTAGTGGGGACTGGATGGGGCGTGGAACATATCTTTTCCTCTTTTTGGTGTACTTTTGCTCATTGCCCAGCTTACGAAAAAGATTGTATCGTCCAGATAGTCGCTTATCTCTTCACCTATGCCATCTGCTATGAAACTTGCCGTAAAGCTGTGCATATTCCCAACCGTCTCAAATCCTTGAAATTGGTTTTGCTCGGTAATTTTTGCATCGATGAGGTTTGCGGCATAGTAATACTGTGTCGTAAAAGTGTATTGGCCGTCGCTGTATGGCTCGAAAATAAAGCCGCCTAGATCGATGTTAGGCAGTGCGTTTGGATCGTCAGCATAAGGTGCGTTGAGGGCAGTTATTTGATTGTTTGCAGGATTTATGGCAAAAAATCTACTAGAAGCATTTGTCAAACCGCGTCCCGCACAAAATTTGATGTACATTCCTTGAACCCACTCGTCAAAACCGAACTTTGCACTAGCACCGTCAAATTCGACATTGATGCTGTGCCCGTTTGGCGATGAGGCTTGATCGTCGTCACGAAAATTGATGAGATGCCCGTTTGTCGAAGGTCGCCGACCTACGCTGAACGTCCATGAAACGGGAGTTCCTACAAATTCATTGTCATGATAGAAAAAATAGGCATTTTTAACACGTATTTCTCCCTCATACGGATTTTCGGCAACGACCCAGTCGAAATCATCTAGTGGAGTGTACCCGCTAGTGGAGCGATGACCGAATGTTTTATAGTAGGCCAGCTGTCCTTTAAAGCTGAGCTTGTCCGTAGCCGCCCAGCTCATATTGAGCCAGAGTCTGTTGGCAAGAAGAGCATTGTTTTTTTGTGTTGAGCCGTCTCCCATCTTATAGCCAAGGTTATCGACGGAAAAGCGGTAGTCTACATTGAATTTAAGATGATTGTTTCCAGTCGCTTTTTCAAGCTCCTCGACACTTTCTTGTAAGTCGGCTATTGTTTCTTGAGGATCTTCCTCATCCTCGTCGTCTTCATCGTCGTCATCTTCATCTTCATCATTTTTGTTTACGCCTTCATCTTCCTCATCATTCGCTTTTGCATCGGTTGTGGTATCATCCTCCTCCTCTTCTTCAGTTTCTTCATCCTCGGCTTCTTTGACCTCATTGTTGACAGAAGCTGAATTATCCAGCTTTTGCTCAAGCATTTTGTTTTTTTCTTGCAGTTCATTTACTTCTTGTTGAAGCTGTTGCATCTGTGTCTGCATTTTAATGAATTTTTCATACATCGTTTCTGCATGGAGTGAACTTCCGCTAAGAAGCATTGCTGCTGTTATACTTATAAATGAGAATGATCGTTTTTGCATAACCGTCTGCCTTTGTGATTTTCTTGTAATATTATCGCTTATAATACTACACTTACATTGAAAGTTTTTTTAAACTAGCATTATATTTTCTTATAATAATATTCTAACCTGACAAATAAAACAAATAAAGCGAAAATTAAAAGAGGAATGGGTATAATTGCGGGATTTTTCCTTTTGGCATGCTCTATAAGGAAACAGTCTATGGCAATTGTCAAACAATCGGTGCGAAACGTCCTTTGTCGGCGTATTCGTTATGACGATGCCGAAAAACCGATACAATATTAAAAAAAAGCGCCAAGAGAGCGTATACAAGGAAAGACTTATGGTAACAATGAAAGACCTACTCGAATGCGGTGTACACTTCGGACACCAGACTAGAAGATGGAATCCGAAAATGAAAAAATTCATCTTCGGTGTTAGAAAGAATATCTATATAATAGATCTTCAAAAAACACTTCGCTATTTTAGAAAAACTTACCAAATCGTTGTCGATGCAGCTGCAGAAGGCAAGACGATTCTTTTCGTCGGTACAAAAAAACAGGCAAGAAATTCCATCAGAGAGGCGGCAGAGTCTTGCGGTATGCCATATGTAGACAACAGATGGCTTGGCGGTATGCTGACTAACTTCCAGACAATTCAAAAGTCTATTCGCAAACTTGAAGCGATCAAGCAAATGGAAGAAAACGGTCAAATCAATCTTCTTACAAAAAAAGAGGCATTGATGCTTCTTAGAAAGAAAGAGAAACTAGAAAGCTATTTCGGCGGTATCAAAGAGATGAAAAATCTTCCTGATATGCTTTTCATTATTGATGCAGTTAAAGAGCATACGGCAGTTCTTGAAGCAAGACGTCTTGGTATTCCTGTTATCGCTCCACTAGATACCAACTGTGACCCTGATCTTATCGACTATCCAATTCCGGGGAACGATGATGCTATCAGAAGTATTCAGCTTTTCTGTAAAGAGATCGCCGCTGCTATCAATGAAGGAAAAGCGCTTCGTGACGGTCAAGAAGAGGTAAGCGAAGAAGAGATGACGCAAAACGAAGAGCAAAATAGCGAAGCGGCACTTGAAAACAAGACTGAAGCAAACGCAGAAGAGACACAAGCACCGGCTGAAACTTCAAAAGAGGAGGCGTAAATATGGCAGCAGTAACAGCAGCAATGGTCAAGGAGCTAAGACAAGCAACCGATGCTCCTATGATGGACTGTAAAAAAGCTCTTGTCGAATCTGACGGAGATATGGAAAAAGCCAAAGAGTGGCTCAAAGAGCGCGGTATGGCAAAAGCTGCGAAAAAAGCGGACAGAGTCGCAGCAGAAGGTTTAGTTGGATTCAGACTTGAAGATGACAAAGGCGTTATAGTCGAAATCAACTCTGAAACGGATTTTGTTGCAAAAAATGATGCTTTTCAAGAGCTTGTCAAAAAGACAACTGACTATATTTTTGAAAATGAGCCTGCAAGTGTTGAAGAGGTCATGGAGAGTGACTTTGGAAAAGAGTTCCTTGAAGCTGTAGCGAAAATCGGTGAAAAAATCGAGCTTAGAAGATTTTTCATCATGAAAGCTGAAGATGCTACGGAAGCTATCAACGGTTATATTCACTCTAACAAACGTATTGCGGTACTTGTTAAGGCTAAAGCAGACTCTGTAGAAGTCGCGGAAAAAATCAAGCCTTTCTTGAAAAATGTTGCAATGCACATCAGTGCTATGAAACCAAGAGTGCTTTCATTTAACGACTTTGACCTTGAATTTGTCGAAAGTGAAACACAAGGTCGTATAGAGGCTATTAAAAAAGAGAATGAAGAAAGAGCTAGACTCGGTAAACCTCTTATAAACGTTCCTCAATTCGTTTCACGTCTTCAGTTGACTGAAGAGATACTTGCAGAAGCGGAAAAAAGAATCAAAGAGGAATTGCTTGCCGAAGGAAAACCTGAAAAGATTCTTGATAAAATCGTTCCGGGGAAAATTACAAGATTCATTCTTGACAATACGACACTTGATCAAGAACTTGCACTTCTTAACCAGCAATTCGTTCTCAATGACAAGCTTTCTGTAGCGGAAGCGATAGAAGAAGAGGCGAAAAAATTGGGTGGAAACGTAGAACTTGTAGAGTTTGTTCGTCTAGAAGTCGGTGAAGGTATTGAGAAAAAAGAGGATGATTTCGCAGCGGAAGTTGCTGCTCAAATGAGCTAAACTCTTCAATAATCTCTACTCCTTTTTGGAGCTCTTGTTTAAGAGCTCCTTTTTTTCCTCCTTTTTATCTTTTTACACTATAATCTTTCTATGAAACTTTTAGAAGCTAAGCACATTTCACACCATTTTGATTATCCCCTTTTTTATGATGTTTCTTTGACGCTGCATGCAAGAGAATCAATAGCTGTTATTGGTAAAAGCGGCAGCGGAAAGTCTACACTGCTCAATATATTTTCTACACTTTTAAAGCCGGATGAGGGGAGTGTACATCTTTTTGGCAAAGATGTTTCATCTATGACTCAAGCAGAACTAACACGCATAAAACGTAAAGAGCTCGGTATAGTCTTTCAGTCACACTATCTTTTCAAAGGTTTTAGTGCATTTGAAAATTTGGAAGTTGCCGCTATATTGGCAGAAGAGAGTATAGATGAAGCATTGCTTGAGAAGCTGGATATAAAGGAGTGTATGCCCCAAAAGGTAACGGAACTCTCAGGCGGACAGCAGCAGCGTGTCTCCATTGCACGTGTCCTTACAAAAAAACCCACTATCATTTTTGCAGACGAACCTACTGGAAATCTCGATAAAGAGACGGCACATGTAGTTATGGATCTTTTTTTTGAGTATTTGGAGGAGAGAGAAGCAGGAATGATGCTAGTTACTCACGATGAAGAGCTAGCACACAGATGCATGCATGTTTATAAACTTCAGGACAAAAAGCTACTTAAGGTAAAGTAAATGCTTTCATTTGTCTCTTTTTTAGAAAGTGGGAATGTCGTATCTTTTATTTTGCTGTTTTTTCGATTTGCCGGTCTTTTTATGACGGCACCCATCTTTTCTCATACGACTATACCGATGAAATACAAAGCGATGATGGCGTTTTTCTTTAGTGTTATTTTCTTTTCCAGTGTAGAACCATTGCATTTTTCAGTAAGTGTTCCTATGCTGGTTATTGCCATTTTGAGTGAATTGCTATTTGGACTTTTTATCGGTGTTCTTTTACAGCTAGCTTATAATGTAATTACATTTGCCGGAGGCATTATCAGTTTTATGATGGGGTTTTCGATGGCAACGGCAATCGATCCGCAAAACGGTGTTTCGATGCCTATTGTTTCTCAGTTTCTGTCACTGTTAGGACTTATGGTACTCTTTTCGCTCAATATGCATCATTGGTTGATTCTTTACATCGATAAGTCGCTTGCGCATATACCGCTGGGAGGGTTTGTAGTGACACCAGATATCATACATTATACGATGCAGGCGGCAGCGCATATGTTTGTTGTCGGTTTTTTAATTGCTTTTCCGATTATCGCTTTGTCACTGCTTGCAGATCTTATTTTCGGTATGCTTATGAAATCGATGCCGCAGTTCAACCTACTCGTTATAGGATTTCCTATAAAAATTATGGTCTCGTTTGTCGTTTTGATTGCGACACTCGCATCGATCATGCTACTGCTCAAAGGAGAAATTATCAGTACGTTTAATAGTTTGGAACTATTTTTTTGATACAATAACGTAAACAGGTGAAGGATGAAAAAGTGAAAATACTGCTTATAAACGACAATCCGGTTGTAACGAAGTTAGTCACTCTGAGTGCAAAAAAAGTCAATGACGAGCTCGAAGTCGTAGACTCGTTAGAAGAGGGAGTGCAAGAGAGTGCATACGATCTTGTCATTGTTGATGATCATCTATACAGCCAGGAGATGTGGGACGAACTTCAGGAAAAAATAGCATTTAAGCAGGCACTTTTCATTCACTCCAAAGGTATAGAAGCACCCAAAGGGTTTAAAAATACGATGCAAAAGCCTTTTTTACCGACAGATTTTGTCGAGATGCTTGTAGAGATTCAAAAAGATATAGCCGCAAGCGGAGAGAATGAGCAAAAACAAGAAGATATAGAAGATGCAGTCATCCTCGATGAAGATAAAAGTCAGATAGAGAGTGAGGATGAAATAGATTTCGATTCCGATTCAGAACTTTTAAATGAGCTTGACCTTGGAGAAGATCTTGATTTGGAGATGGATTTAGATAACGAGCTTGAAGATTTTATGGATGATGATCTCGGTCTTGAAACATTAGAGAAAGATGAAGAAGCAAAGAGTGATGATACGACTGTTATCGATGATGCCGAAATGGAAGAAGATGGAGGAGTTTTAGATGAAGAGGAGCTTAAAGAGGTTCAAGATTTACTAGAAGAGGAGTCCAAAGAAGAGGAGGAAGAACTTCTTGATTTGGATGAAGAGTTTGGTAGCGACATGGAAGATATGCAAGAGCTCTCGGTAGAGGATTTAACCGGCATCAAAGAGGATAAAGAAGCTAAGCAGCAAGAAGAAGAAGATATGTTAGCAGAGATAGAAGCAGATGTTTCGAACAAGGGACATTCTCAAGCGGATGATGAAGAGATAGAATCTATGCTTGCCGATATGGAAGAAGATGAAGATGCTTTGGAGTTGGATGCGCTTGACGCAGAGAATGAGACGACACAAGAAGCTCAGATGGAAGACATCTCAAATGAAGCAGATAATATAACGGCTGAAGATGTCGAAGAGATCATCGAAGGAAGCATGGAAGAGTTGGAATCTAGCGAGCCTGAGCAACTTCTCGCTGCAGAAGATACAGATGAGAGTGAGACGAGTGATGATGAAGAGATAGAATCTATGCTTGCCGGTATGGAAGAAGATGAAGATGCTTTGGAATTGGATACGTTTGATGCAGAGAATGAGGCGCCACAAGAAGCTCAGATGGAAGACATCTCAAATGAAGCAGACGATATAACGGCTGAAGATGTCGAAGAGATCATCGAAGAAAGTATGGAAGAGTTGGCGTCTAACGAGCCAACAAAAGAGGAAGCACTTGACGAACTCGACGAAGAGCTTCAAGAGGAGGATTCGCAGGTACTGCAAGAGCAGATAGAAGCTGCCGAATCTGCTTTGAGTCAAGAGGATCTTGAGAGTGAGCTTGAAGAGATAGATGACGAACTTGCTTTGTTGGATGAGCAAAGCTTAAAAGAAGCACTTGGCGAGGCAACGCAGGAGAGTGAAAGTCTTACACAAAATGAAGCAATCGAAGAGGAGATTGAGGAGCAAGAGAGCAAGCAAGAAAGCGATACGATTGCATCAGAAGAGAAAGAGGAGAAAAGAGGCGGTGTAGAAGTACTTAAACGTCTTTTAGAAGTTTTAAGTGATGAGGAGATTGCCGCTTTCCTAGAGGGCAAAAAAATAACGATAAACATAACGATAGGTGATGAGTAGTGATAGTAAAAAGAGGTGCGGTTTTAGTTCTTTCAGGTCCGAGTGGAGCGGGGAAAAGCTCGCTTATAAATAAAATTATAGATGAGATAGGTGATTGCTATTTTTCCATCTCAACGACGACACGCCCAATGCGTCCCGGAGAGAGGGAGGGTGTGGATTATCATTTTGTGAGTGAGGAGGAGTTTAAAAAGGGGATTGAACGGGATGAATTTTTAGAATACGCTTTAGTGCACGGTAACTACTACGGTACGTCGCTCAAACCTGTTAAAGAAGCTTTGGCACAGGGAAAACTTGTGATTTTTGACATAGATGTCCAAGGAAATGTCTCCGTAAACAGTCGTTTAGGAGACATAACTACCTCAGTATTTATAGTCCCACCGAGTCTGAGTGAGTTGGAGCGACGTTTACGAGCACGAGGGACTGACAGTGAAGAGGTTATTCAACAGCGGATCGAAAATGCGAAAAAAGAGATTCAGCGAGTAAGCGAATATGACTTTTTGCTTATAAACGACGATCTCGATACGGCTGCAGAACAGCTCAAGCTCATAGCCAAAGTTGCTCGGATGAAACTCCCAACAGAAGAGATAAATGAATTTATTCAAAAGTGGGAAAATATTTAGAGTTTATGATATAAATTTATGATATATACAGCAATTGCAAGTTATACTTTCGTAACTAAAATCTAAAGGAATTGAAGATGGGAATGCCTTCTGGAACAGAATTATTATTGATATTTGGAATCATCGTACTGCTTTTTGGTGCGAAAAAGATACCGGATCTTGCAAAGGGAATCGGTAAAGGAATTAAAAACTTCAAAGAAGAGATGAAAGAAACAAGTTCGGATGAAGTCGCTCAGGCAGATACACCGAAAGTCGAAGGAAGTGAAAGCACTTCTGCGCAGACATCTACAAAAAACAGTACACAAGTGTAAGCCTTGAAGAAAAAAGTTACACGACATCTGCAAGAGAAACTGGGAAAAGAGATAGTCCTAGAAAAGCCTAAAGATCGCTCTTTTGGCCATTTTGCGACACCTATTGCCTTTTCACTGGCAAAAGAGTTACGCAAATCTCCCATGATCATTGCCGATGAGCTGGCATCGAGTTTTGAGTCGGATGCGGTTTTTGAGAAAGTCGAATCGGTCAAAGGATATTTGAACTTCCGATTAAGCGAAAGGTTTCTTGACGAATATGCATCGTGGGCTTTAAACAATCCTGAAGAGTTTGCAAAAGGGGAGCATTCGGGAAAAATATTGTTGGAGTTTGTCAGTGCAAATCCAACAGGACCGTTGCATATAGGTCATGCAAGAGGAGCTGTTTACGGCGATACTCTTTTGAGAATGGGACGACGTCTTGGGTATGAGATAACTGCAGAGTACTATGTCAACGATGCAGGCAATCAAATAGATTTGCTCGGGCTTTCTTTGCAGCTAGAGGGGCGTTCCAGCCTACTTGGTGAAGATGTCACATACCCGGAAAACTACTACAGAGGCGAGTATCTCAGTGAGTTGGCAAAAGAGGCTTTAGAGATTTTCGGAGAGGAAATCTTCAAAGATGAATCGCGACGAAAAGAGCTGGCAATGTGGGCAAAAGAGAAGGTCATGGAGATTATTGTCAAAGATCTTGCAGACATCAACATACATTTCGATACGTTTGTCAGCGAAGCCTCTTTGTATGACAAATGGGATGCGGTAATGCAAAAGCTTGGAGACGGGCTTTATGAAAAAGATGGAAAAATCTATCTTGCTTCGTCTCAAAAAGGGGATGATAGTGACCGTGTCGTCGTTCGTGAAGATGGACGCCCTACTTACCTTGCCGGAGACATTATCTACCATAATGAAAAGTTCGAACAGGGCTTTGACAAGTATATAAATATTTGGGGTGCAGACCATCACGGCTATATTGCTCGCGTAAAAGCGGCAATAGAGTTTTTAGGCTATGATTCATCCAAACTGGAAGTACTACTTTCACAGATGGTAAGTTTGCTTAAAGATGGCAAACCTTACAAAATGAGTAAGCGTGCCGGTAATGTTATACTGCTTAGCGATATTACCAAAGAGATAGGCAGTGATGCGCTTCGTTACATTTTTGCTTCCAAAAGAAGCGATATTGCTCTGGAGTTTGACGTAGAAGCTTTGAAAAAGCAAGATAGTTCCAACCCCATTTATTACATTCAATATGCGCATGCACGTATAAGAACGCTTTTATCCAAAGGCGAAAAAAACAAAGAAGAGATCCTAAAGAGTGATTTAGAGGGGATAGATGAAAATGCGCTCAATCTGCTTTTCGATGCTTTACTTCTGCCGGAAGTCATTGATGATGCATTTCACTCTCGCGGTGTTCAAAAACTTCCGGAGTATTTGAAGTCACTTGCGGCGGCTTTACATAAATTTTACTACGATAAGCGTGTTTTAGGCGATGAAAAAGAAGCAGCATATCTCAAAGTGCTCGAAGTTGTCGCTTTAAGTCTTAAAACGGGGCTTGCTCTTATGGGAATAGAAGCAAAAGAGCGAATGTTCAAAGAGGATGAAGAAAAAACTTTCGTTTAAGACTTTTTTTATTCAAAGTTATGGTACTATTATCTTAGATAAGTTCAAAAGATAACGAAAGAGCCTTTCACAGAGGCTCTGAAAGTGAAAAACCATGACGATAAAAATCGAAAAAGCAACGCTTGAGGATGTCCCTTTTTTAGCTACGATGATGCTTCAAAGTTCAAGAGCCGGAAAAGCGATAGGACTCTTTGACTATCTTTTTAAATCTTCCGATGAGAAGAGACTTTTAGAAAAACTTTCCTGGCTTCTTCAAAGTACGAAGGAGTGCTACTGCCATTACACAAACTTCCTTGTTGCCAAAAATGAAAAAGAGCCCGTCGGGACGTTATGCAGTTATGAGCCTCGTATCGCAACCAAAGAAAAGTTTGTTGAAGCTTTGCAGCAAACCGGTTGTGATGAGAGTGTTGTAGAGCGCCTTGACAGGCTCGACCCATGTAACTTTGACATCAATAAGCGTACTTTGATGTTTGATTTTTTTGAGGAGAAAGAGGAGTATGTAGATGTCGGCATACTTAAAGCACTCATGCAGAAAAGTTTGCTCAATGCACGTCTAAAGGGCTATAGAATAGCGCAAACCATTGTCGAAATCGGTTCGCTGGAGAGTTTGATGTTTTATGAGAAACTAGGGTTTGCTCCAAAAGAGGAGCGTAGATGCGACTCCTATAAAGAGATATTTGGCAGAAAGGGAGTTACCCTTTTGGAGCATGAGTTTTAATCCACTCCAACGCCTCTGAGTCTTGGTATAAAAAAGGTCGTAAAAGCGGAGGAATCTGCGCTTTTCTGCACCACTCTTTGAAAGGTTTTGGTAGAGTCGGTTTTTCTTGAGAGTAGGGTGTTATAATAGTCTCTTTGTTGTAGTGGCTAATGAAAAATTTGCGTCCTGCTACAAGTGTATGTTTCTCTTTGAAAAGTCGTTTTTCTGAAGCAGTGAGAGTGTAGCCTTGTGTTTTGAGAAAGCGGTCTAGGCATAAAAGTGCTGCACGAGTGGTGGTTGTGTGAAAATGCACCAAGGCACCCTCTTTAGAAAAAGAGCACTCCTCCTCAAGCAAAGCGCGGTCTTCATCGATGTATTCAAAACTCCTCTTTATGCCCTCTTTGTAACGTTGAAGCAGTGGTGTGGCATAGTGGATTCGAAAAAAATTGCGCAAATATTTCGTGTCTGTATTTGTGGCATCTTCGAAGTAGGGAATTTTTTGTTTTTGCAGATACTCTTTGAGTTCCTCTTTATCTACATGCAAAAGAGGACGTACAAGCTCATAGCCTTCTCTTTTCTCAACGCCTCGCATTCCGGCTAACTCCGAGCATCCCGATCCTTTGCACAACTGCATCAAAAACCACTCAAGACGATCACCGAGATGATGAGCGGTTAGAAGAGTGTCGTAGTTATAACGTTTTATGAGAGATTCGAAGAAGGTGTATCGTATATGGCGGGCATTGGATTCGAAGTTTGTTTCAATCTTATTTGCCGTATGGAGATGACAGTGAAGATTGTAGCGTTTGGCAAGCTCTTTCGCATAGGCGACTTCTTGTTTGCTCTGTGGCCGTGTATTGTAGTCGACAATAGCGATGTCAAAAGGAATGTCGTGTGAAAGAAGAAGATGAAAAAGCGCCGTAGAGTCGACTCCGGCAGAAAATGCCAGAAGATTTTTTCTCTTTTTTAAAAGTTGGATATGCTCCAAAGCAAGCACTAACTCTCCTTGGCTATGACACTTGCAGTAAGAAAGTCGCCTACTTTTTCCGTAATTTTAGCTTCATAGATGAGACCAAACTCTAACTCTTCCTCTATCTCTTTGTCGTTTACGAGGATTTCTCCATCTATTTCCGGTGCCCACATCAGTTTTTTTGCACTAAGAAGCGATTCATGCTCTTGGCTTGGCGAATCTATGACTATTTTGCATGTAGTGCCTATCTCTTTTTCCAAAGAGAGTTCCATAGCCTCTTTGGCTATTTCACCGAGAATTTCCGCGCGTTTTTCTATGATGAGCGGATCTATCTTCTCTTCTACTTCATAAGCATCCGTGCCCTCTTCATCGGAGTATGCGAAGACGTTGATTCTATCGAAGCCGAAATTTTGGGCAAATGCGCACATCTCTTCAAACATCTCTTTTGTTTCGCGCGGATGTCCTACTATAAAGCTTGTACGAATGAATGCACCCGGTTTGCTTTTCATATGCTCTAAAAGCTCTATTGTCTTCTCTTTGCCAAATCCACGCTTCATCATCTTGAGCATATCGTCGTTTATATGCTGAATCGGCATGTCGAAATAGTTGTGAAAGATAGAACTTTTGGCAATATTGTCAATAAGTGTTTTTGTAGTAGTGGATGGGTAAAGATAGAGTATACGTGCACTTTTTACCCCCTCGATGAGCTCAATTCGCTGAATCAGAAGAGAAAGACCGTCTCGAACACCTTGATCTCTTAAGTAGGAGGAGCTGTCTTGAGAAACAAAGCTGAAGTCGTAGTAGCCTTTTGCTACGAGAGACTCAACCTCCTTGGCAACTGAATCGAGATCACGGGAGCGAAGTTTACCTTTGAAGGAGGGAATAGCACAAAAACTGCATGTTTGATTGCATCCTTCACTAAGCTTGATGTAGGCATGGTAGCTAGAGCCGGTTACAACACGCTCCTGACCGTCGATGAGAAAAACTTCGTCGCTAAAGCTGTTTTTCTTTTCTTTTAAAAGCTCGTCTATTCGGTCATAATCGCCGACGCCGGTAAAAATATCTACCTCCGGCATAGCCGCGGCCAGCTCCTCTTTATATCGCTCGCTCAAACATCCTGCCATAACAAGAAGCGAGTCTTTTTTTCTTTGGTTGTGCAAAGTCAAGACGGTATTGATCGATTCCTCTTTGGCAGCTTCGATAAATCCGCATGTATTGACGATGATGACATCGGCCTCTTCGTTGTTATCGGTCAGGGAGAAGTTTTGCAGTTTTCCCATCATCACTTCGGTATCGACAAGGTTTTTCGTACATCCGAGTGAAACAATGTGGAGTTTGTTGTTATCCATTGGCAGATCACTTTTTAATGCTATTATACAGTATAATACCTTTATGATATATGATGTAGCGATAATAGGAGCGGGAGCGAGCGGATTGATGTGTGCGGCACGGCTTGAGCGCACTCAACATGTGCTTGTGCTTGAGGGTAATGAAAAAGTAGGCGCAAAGATAGCAGTATCTGGAGGCGGAAAGTGCAATATTACAAACAAATATGTCGATAAGAGAAACTACGTTGGTAATTTGAAGTATGTTCATGAAACACTGGCACGATTTGATAACAAAGCGCTCCTTGCATATTTGCAAAATCGGGGGCTCGAACCTGTTTTGAAAAAGGGACGGTTTTACTTCTGCCCTAAAAGCGCGCAGCAGCTCATTGACCTACTTAAAAGAGAAACGAAAGAAAAAGAGTTCTTGCTAAAAACAAAGGTACATGCAGTAACCAAAGATGCCAACAAGCTGTTTTGCATTGAAACTTCTCGTGGTGTTTTTCATGCCAAAAAGGTGGTCATAGCCAGCGGTGGAAAGAGTTTTCCCTCTCTTGGTGCAACCGATGTTGCTTTAGAGATAGCAAAAAGCTTTCAGATGGCGTATAGTGACTTCAAACCGGCTTTGGTAGGATTGACACTCCAAAGGGAGCAGTTTTGGTTCAAAACTCTCACTGGTGTTTCTTTGGATGTGGCAATCAGTGTGAATGGAAAAAAGATTGCCGGATCACTACTTTTTGCGCATAGGGGGATAAGCGGCCCGGTGGTTTTAAACACATCACTGTACTGGAAAAAAGGAGAAATCACAGTCGATTTTTTCCCTGGCGGAGATGTGGAGACTTTGGTTCGCAAAGGTAAAAAACGGCATATTAGCTCCGTTATTCCACTTCCAAAACGGTTTGTAAAAGCCTTTTTGGAGCATATAGGTTTAGAGGATAAGGCGTGTAACCGTTTGCAGGATTTGGAGTTTAAGCAGTTGAAGCGACTGCATGCATATACTTTCGCTCCAGCTGGCAATTTTGGTTTTTCCAAAGCAGAAGTAAGCCTTGGTGGCATTGATCCGGAGGAGCTTTATTCAACGTTTGAGAGTAAAACGATAGAAGGATTGTATGTTTTGGGAGAGGCGTTGGATGTAACGGGAGAGCTTGGCGGATACAATTTTCAGTGGGCATTTAGCAGCGCAGTCGTGTGCGCAGAGGATATAAACAGCAAATCGAAAAACAAATGAAAACGGTTATTGATGGGATGGAATTAATATTGCATTCAAAAATCTTTTGATATAATTGAAACTAATATGACCTTAGGGATGGAGAACAACATAATGAAAATTGGACAAAAAGCGCTTGTCGCAAATGCAGCCTTACTGATACTTGCAGGCAGTTCCGTATGCGCGGATGATTTTATATTTCATACGAAATCTTTAGTCGGTTTCGAAGTAGGCTACAGCTCTGCCGTCGTGCAGACGGATGATGCAACAAAGCCGCTTAACAGTTACTATAGAAAACCTTCTGCCGGTTTTAAAATAGGAGCGGAGGGAGAAAACTACCGAGTTTTTATAGGTATACGGAACTATTTTGTCTCCGGAGAGTTTGATTATTTGACGACATACGGTATAGACGGACAGTATATGTTCAATTTTTCAAAATATGCAAATTTTTTCATAGGGGCTAACTTCGGTATGCTCGATGCGAAGTTTCAAGCATCCGGTGAGCGTTTTAACAGAGAATTTTCTGATCCTTATTATGGTGGAGAT
>JALWLR010000154.1 GCA_027084065.1 Helicobacteraceae bacterium
GTATAAAAAGTTTATAAAAAAGTTTTATATATACATTATACAGAATAAAATAATAATAATATTGTTCGTTAAATACGTTAAAACGTATAAAACATACAGTATTTATCTAAAAAAATGGATTAGTTGCTCAGATGAAGTAAGAAGTGAAGTTTTTGATTTTAAAGAAAAAGTAAAAAAGGAGAGGAAGGAAAAAGGAGTTGCCTACAGTGTTAGAAGATCACTGTAGTCATATTTTCCAAAATCGAGAAAGATTTTTCCGTTTTGTTCCTGAACGCGTATATCGGAACCTTTGACGCTTAAGAAGCGCTTTTTTATCGCTTTACGTGTTGCAGGGTCAAGATCAAGCGATTTGAGATACTCTTTGAGCTCTACACGCATTGGGGGTGTGGAGGCTATAGTGTGAAGCTCGGACTCGTTTTTTGTTTCTAAAGCGGTTGGATGCTCTTGTCGAAGCTGGATGCTGATAAGTTCGAGAATATTTTTGAGCTGTTCATCTTTGGCGGCGTAAACCTGCTCAATGCGCTCTCGCTCCTCTTTGAGCATCCTCTCCTTGTCGTCGATGAGTTTGTCGATTTTGGCTTCTAGCTGTTTGATTTTCTCTTTTAGGAAGCGATTTTCTCTTTTGTAAAGTTCTATAAGAGTTGCGACGGTTATACGCGGTTTGTTTGTTTGAGTCGGCATAGCACTCCTTTTATCTGTTTTGGCTTCGTTGCGAGGATCGGGGAGAATGATGAAAGTCTCTCCTTTTTCGACGATGTAGTTAAGTTTGTTGGCTTTGATTTTTGCACGGAGCATCTCTTTGGATAGATTGTAACGCTTGGCATATTCATCGAGTGTGAGGCGCATGTTCCGTTCCGTTTTCAAAATTGCCTAATTTTAGCATAATAAATATTTGAGTATAATTACGCTACTTACGGAATCGCACAAGCGAACCGAAACTTTAAAATAGCAGAGGAAATAATATGGGTGGAGTGCTTGACTTTGTAAAACCGGGTGTCGTTTTTGGCGACGATGTACGAAAAATATATGAATATGCCAAAGAGAATGAGTTTGCATTACCGGCAGTCAATGTCGTAGGAACAAACTCTATCAATGCCGTTTTGGAGGCTGCTCGTGATGTCAATTCTCCTGTTATTGTACAATTCAGTAACGGCGGTGCGAGTTTTTATGCCGGAAAAGGTTTGAGTAACGAAGGTCAAAAAGCTGCGATCATTGGAGCTGTAAGCGGTGCGATTCATGTTCATATGATGGCGGAGGCGTATGGAGTTCCCGTTATTTTGCATACGGATCATGCGGCTAAAAAACTGCTTCCGTGGATAGATGCACTCTTAGAAGCAAGTGAGAGCTACTATAAAAGTAAAGGAACGCCACTCTTTAGCTCCCATATGCTCGATCTTTCCGAAGAGCCGCTTGAAGAGAATATTGAAATAAGCAAAAAATACCTTGAGCGCATGAGTAAAATAGGAATCAATCTTGAAATAGAGCTGGGTGTAACGGGTGGTGAAGAGGATGGAGTCGATAATACCAACATAGACAATGCACTTCTTTACACTCAGCCTGAAGAGGTGGCGTATGCGTATGAAGAGCTTAGTAAAATTTCGCCTAACTTTACGATAGCCGCATCTTTTGGAAATGTACACGGTGTTTACAAACCGGGTAATGTCGTACTCACACCGAAAATTCTCGATAATTCTCAAAAGTACATAGAGGAAAAACTAAGAACGGGAAAAAAGCCGGTCAATTTCGTTTTTCATGGCGGGAGTGGATCTTCGCTTGAGGAGATTCGAGAAGCGATCAGCTACGGTGTAGTAAAAATGAACATCGATACCGATACTCAATGGGCGACATGGGTTGGTGTGAAGAACTACTATGAAAAGTACAAAGATTATCTCCAAAGCCAAATAGGCAATCCAGAGGGAGAAGACAAACCGAATAAAAAATATTATGACCCAAGAAAATGGATGCGTGCGGGCGAAGAGTCTATGCGTGATCGTGTTATAAAAGCGTTTGAAGACTTGAATGCAATAGGGAAAAACTAATTTGAGCGACAAGGTTTTTGCAAAACCTATAAAAAAACATTTTGAATTCGACGAGGAGGTTGCTGCCGTTTTTGACGACATGCTCTCTCGAAGTGTGCCTTTTTATGAAGAGGCACAGCGAATTACCGAATTTTTTGCACTCAAGTATCTCAAAAAGGGCGGTCGGCTTTATGATCTTGGCAGCTCGACTGCTTCTTTGCTTATAGATCTACATAAAAAACTCCCCTTTCAAGCCGAGCTCATCGGTTTGGACAACTCAAAAGCGATGCTGATCCAAGCACAAAAAAAGATTAATGCCTATAAAATGAATATTAAACTTTATGAAGCGGATATTCTTACGTATGACTACCAAAGAGCGGATGTCTTTGTGAGTAACTATACGCTTCAGTTCATTCGCCCATTGGTGCGAGAAGAGCTTGTAAAGAGAATATTTGACGCATTGAAGACAGAGGGCGTTTTCATTTTCAGTGAGAAGTTGATTTCACATGAGAAACGATTGAACAAAGAGCTTATAGAACTCTATTATGACTTTAAAAAAGAGCAGGGCTATAGTGAATTTGAAATAATGCAAAAACGTGAAGCGCTGGAAAATGTTTTGGTTCCTTACAGTGAGGATGAAAACATCATTATGGCAAAAAAAGCAGGATTTGCCCACTGTGAAGTGATATTTCGCTGGGCGAACTTTGCAACGTTCATTGCAATAAAAAAATAAAAGAAGAAATATCTATGGAAAAAGAGAGAAAAATAGCGTTGCTTATAGATTGTGACAACGTCAGTCCAAAAGCGATAGACGGTGTCATCAGTGAGCTTGCAAAATATGGCGTTGTCAATATAAGGCGAGCTTACGGCAACTGGAAAAGCCCTCAATTACAGGGCTGGGAAGAGAAGCTTCATCCCTATGCTATCGTTCCTGTACAGCAGTTTGCCTATACAAATGGAAAAAATGCGACAGATGCGGCAATGATCATCGATGCGATGGATCTGCTTTACAGTAAGCAAATAGATGCTTTTGCGCTTATGACGAGCGACAGTGACTTTACCCCTTTGGTAATGCGTATCTTGGCAGATGGGTTGAAAGTCTATGGTTTTGGGGAGAAGAAGACACCTTTGCCTTTTATAAAAGCGTGTTCACAGTTTATTTTTACGGAAAAACTTGTCGAGAGTGAAGAGCTTGCCGAAGAGGAAGAGAGTGAAGAGAGTAGTGAATCACAAAAGGAGAAGGGTGCTAAAAGTGCAAAAAAACAGCCCGGAAACAGGCTTAAACAGGACAGATGGCTTGTGCGTCTGCTTAGTCGTGCCGTCGAACAGACGAAAGAGGATGACGGATGGTCACATCTGGGACAAGTAGGACAGTACATCTCTAACAACTCCTCTTTTTCTCCAGTCAATTACGGTTACAAGAAGCTAAGCGAAATTGTACGTGCCATAGGTCTTTTCGAAATAGACATGCGAAACAACAATAAAGTGATGTATGTAAAAAACAAGCGGCGACGGTAGGCTTTTTACTCCACCGTCACACTTTTTGCTAGGTTTCTTGGCATATCGACATCATTCCCAAGGCGAACGGAAATCTCCAGTGAAAGCAGCTGTAAAGCTACCATCATTTCAAAAAACTCCTGCATGTAGTGAGGTTGTGGCGCTATGGAGATGAGGTCATCCGCTTTTTCATAAATTTCACTGCTGATAACACAGATGGTGGCATCTCTTGCACTGAGTTCTTCTATATTGGAGCGGCTCTTTTCAAACAGCAGGTTTTTTGGTAGCAGGGCAATGGTAAAAAGCTCCGGATCGGCAAGTGCGATAGGACCGTGTTTCATCTCTCCGCTAGGATACCCTTCTGCATGTAAGTAGCTGATCTCTTTGAGTTTGAGTGCTCCTTCTAGTGCCAGAGGGAAGAATATATCGCGCCCTATAAAGAAAAAGCCGTGTCCATGCAGGTAGCGTTTAGAGAGACGTCTGATGCGTTCGTGCATACTTGGATTTACTTCCAGAATCTTTGGAAGTGTGCGCAGGGTTTGGAGATGCTCTTGTAAAACCTCTTTTGTAATGGAGTTTTGCTTTTGTGCCACAAAAAGTGAAAGCATCCATAAAA
>JALWLR010000155.1 GCA_027084065.1 Helicobacteraceae bacterium
TTCAAAGACAAAAGCGGTTTTGTCGCTATTGGAACTATAAAAGCACATCCAAATAAAACGATTTTTTTCAAATTGGACAAAAACGGTAAAATTGTATCCAGTAAAACACTCGACATCTTTTTAAATGCTGATACAAAAACGATAGTCCAAAACAAGAGTGGTTATGCATTTATAAGTGATCTATCCGATCACGGAAAAGTCGTCCAGCTCGATCCAGATGCCAATCTTTTGTGGCAAAAAGATCTGGGTTTAGAAGATAAAGAGATAAATGCAATGATAGCTACAAAAGCGGATGGATTTGCTGTCATAGGGCGCTACTATGTCTGTCAAGAGCGATGCAACTTTTTGTTTTTGCTCGATAAACAGGGCAATATAATCAAAAAGACAAGATTTGGCGGTAAGCTCTGGGATGATGCTAGCGACATAGTTGAAACAAAAGAGCACTTTATCATAGTTGGCTCAAACCTATCCAACTTAAAAAAGAGAAGAATCGCATGGATGGTTAAACTGAAAAAATGAAAAAAGCTTTTTTGATTTTTGTATGGGTGTCTCTTTTGTTTGGTTTTGATCATAACGCTACAAAAAATATCGAAGCCATCTTCAGTGACCCTAAAAGAAGATTTGACATACTGACTCAAGCTATAATCGACAATCGTTTGGATATTTTAGAGTATGCCATACAAAACGAACTTGTTGCAACCCCAAATCAAAAAGGCGTGACACTTCTTGATATAGCCGCATACACGCTCAATGAAGATGCAGTAAAGCTGCTTATCCCATATATCGATCCAAATCATCTCACAAATGGCAATCTAAACTCGCTGCGGGAAGTTTTATCGGGAGTTTTGGAGAAAAAAAAGACAACCGACAAACAAGATGTTTTTGAAATTATAGATATTTTAAAAAAAAATGGAGCAAGATTCGATATAAACGGGGCGTATCCGGATGATTGGTACTTCTTTGGGAAAAAAAGCATAAAAAAAGAGCCGTTTTTATACGCACTGATTGAAAAAATTTTAGATGATAAATCACGATTTCTTTTTTATGTGGGATTGGAGGAGTTTACAAAGGCAAAAAGTTTTTTAGATAATCATATCGAGATTTTAAAAGAGCCATATTTTTTAGGGAAAAAAAAGCATATCTTTTCTGTGTTCATACACTATAAAAAGTATTGTGATATTACAAAGTACATTGTAAACAAAGGATTTGAAAATCATATCTATGTTTTGGATTATTCGATAACGGGAGCATCTGAAGAGAGTTTCTATGAAAAGTATCAAAAAATACGAGATGATCTAAAAGAGAAGTGCTTTGAGAAGATTTTTGCACAGAGAACAAAACTTCCTTTTAAAAGTTATGAAATCTTTAGATATATCAAAGAGAATAACTATAAAATGATCAAAGAGGTTACAAAATACCCCGGCTGGAACAAAACGCTCTTTGCCTGGAATATACCATCGGAGTATAGACCAAAATACTATGAGCCTATGGTTGGAATGAACATCTCACCGTTTGCCTATGTCGTCTTTGTAAAAAGAGATAAAAAAATGATCGACATCATGCTAAAAAACGGCGGTTACATAAGTGGCTGGAATGAGCTTCATTACAAACTACTCCAAAACAAGCCGCTTCAACTCAAGAAGTATAAAAAATGGGAGAGAGTCTTCAAGCTCAATCAAGGAGACATCATAAACAATGTCACGCCGCTTTATCTGGCTTTTTTGTATGGAGATTTTGAACTTGTAAAGCAACTCGTACAAAACGGAGCAAGGGTTGATGTGGAGATTTTTAAAAGGTATGGTGTGGTTGAGAGTGCATTAGAGCATAAGGTAGATAAAAAAATCAGCAAGTTTTTACTACTCAAACGAAAGTATATCAATGAGTATGATATAAAATTGTTAGCGCGATTAAGGGATTTTGAGCTTTTGGAGTTTATAAAAAAACACAATCTCCACTCAAAAAACAAAACTCTTCAAAGTATAGTAAAAACGGCATATAAAGAGATGAAAAAGTATAATGCTACGCATAAAAAAGACAAATACACGCAAGAGGAGTTTGCGATACTAAAAAAACTTTTTGATTTGGAGATGAAGTGAAAAAAATCATCATAGTATTGATAGTTGCCATGGGCACTTTTTTTTACTATCTGTATCATCAAAAAAATGGGGACTATTTTCAAAAAATTGACAAAAAACTGCCGACAATAGAAAAAAGCTCATCGGCCCATTTTGACAATTACGACAAGCCCATACAAACCATAAATCTTATAGAGAAAACGAAAATTTCGCTTTTTAGCGAATCAAGCAGCTACTTTCCAAAGATTTATGGATATAAAGATAAATTTTTACTCAAACTGCAAAGTAGCGTAGCTGTTTTGGATGAGAAAAAAGTTCTAGACTCTCTTGTGGGACCATCTGCTCCACTTAGCCTTATAGATGTGGTTGCAGATGAGAAGAAAGCTTACATCTTGATAGATAGCAAGTTATATGTATATGATGGAAAAAGCTTTAAACCTGCTGCATACAGGTTCGATTTTTCCTATCTGCATCTTTTTATCGATGAAAAAAAGCTCTATTTTGACAAAGAGGATATACTGCTTGTTTTAGATAGAGACTTGCAGCACTACACTTACTACAAAAAAAACAAAAAAAATTTAGATGGTGCATTTTTTCGCTATGGGCGTGATGGCTGGTTTTACTTTAAAAAAGGTCGAAATATCGAGGCGGTTTCTTTACATAACGAGTTACAAATCATTGCTCAAAATGTAGATGCTTTTTGTTGGTTCAAAAACTACTACATTATAAAAAAAGAGGGGAGATATACACTCTACATTTTTCCAAAAAAGAGGATCGTTTCCTTTTACTTGAAAAAGCAAGATATAGACAGCTTTTTCTTGCTTAAAAACACCCTTTTTCTTATAAATAACGATACTATTTTTGCACAAGTCGATCTGGATACGAAACAACTTCACTTCATAAAGCCGTTTCCTTTTTGTGATCTTTACGGATATGATGTCAATGACAACTTCGTAGCCCATGCTACAAAAAACTATACGATAGAGATTTTAGATAGTGATCTGCATCTGGTTAAAGAGTATAAGATCAACGCGCTTCCAAGTGTGTTTAGTTATGCTGTTGAGAAAAACAGTGTTGCTTACATCGACTACAAAAAAAAGAGGGTGTTTTTAAATGGCAAAGAGCTTTGCACTCTTAGAAATATCGACACCTCTTTAGCATTTGACGGCAGCCATCTGGCTGTTGTCGGTTATGATAACTATACAAAAAATCTCTTTATCGATCTTTATGATGGATACACCCATAAAAAAAGCTACACACTCAAACAAGATGCACGCTTTATACTAAAAACTCTTCTTTACAAAGACACGCTTGTCATCTCGTTTAGCTCAAAAGCGCTTATCATAAAAAACGGCAAAGTGCTCAAAGAGATCAAATATGCCCATAAGTTTGGCAACGAGGTTTTTTTGAAAAAGATAGGCAATAAAGCCTATCTTGGATACAACGACACGCTAAAAGAGATAGATCTCGATACTTTGAAGATCAAGAACGTTGCATCCAGAGGGTATGGGATACAAAAAGGCAAAAACGTAATGGCTTATATAGACAAGCTGCTACATATGAGTCTGCTTGTCGACTTTGGAGATAAAGAGTTTTCTATCACACTTGTGGATGAGCTATCAACCTATTTTACTCTAAAAGACTATGTAGTTGTGAAGTTTTTAGATGAAGACAACGCCGTGTATGTTATCGCAAAAGATAAGATCACAAAACTGCTTCTTACTACAAAA
The DNA here is from genome assembly GCA_027084065.1 of Helicobacteraceae bacterium. Taxonomy (GTDB): domain Bacteria; phylum Campylobacterota; class Campylobacteria; order Campylobacterales; family Sulfurimonadaceae; genus S012-15. Next base: position 3,806 of record JALWLR010000155.1, read on the forward strand.
CACAATGCTATTTTAAATCTTTTCGGACTCGATAATAATCGTTTTGGTGTTGTGGATGGGTTTGGACTCAGGGTTGTTGATCTGGATGAGTCGCTAAAATAGGTCGCTTTGTTAAGGTCAGTTATGAAGTTTTATGGAGAAAAATTTTTTAAATATGAAAATTGCTAGAGTAAAAGGTTCATTGTGAGTGATAAATGTAAAAGTAGCTCTCAAATCATTACCGACTTCAAAGTAGAGCAATCAACTAAGCAAAAATATAAAAACTTACAAGGCAAAGAG
>JALWLR010000156.1 GCA_027084065.1 Helicobacteraceae bacterium
GTAACCTCATCCATAAAAAGTGGCGCTTTCGTGCCTAAAAATCCCTTTTGGTGCATAAACTCCACCTACTGCTCCTTCTTTTTGTTTTGCCTATAGTACCATACCAAGATTAACGTTACAAAAAGCACTGCAGCGATTGTAATCTCTTTGAGATAGCGTTTAAGAAGCTCTTGCTCCTCTCCTATAAAGTACCCAAGAAGAATGAGTACAAGTGACCATAATGCAGCGCCTAAGGCGGTATAGATAGCAAACTCCAAAAGATTCATCTTCGCTATTCCAGCAGGAATGGAGATAAGTTGTCGTATACCGGGAATCAGACGTCCGCTAAATGTGGAGATATGCCCATGCTTTTGAAAAAAGGCATCGAGTTTTGCGAGTGTGGATTGGGAGATGAAAAAGTATTTGCCAAATCGCACAAGAAATCCTCTTCCGAAATAGAGAGCTATAAAGTAGTTGAGAAATGCTCCAGCTAGTGATCCAAGAGTTGAAGCAAGCAAAATCGCTACAATACTCATCTCTCCTTTGTATGCAAGATACCCAGCAGGAATGAGTACGACTTCACTTGGAAAAGGAACAAAAGAGCTCTCAACGGCCATAAGTAGAAAAATACCTGCATAGCCAAGATGAAAAATCCAATCAACAAGTTGGGAAGCGAACTGCTCTATCATCTACGTTGAACCTCTTTAACGATATATGCAAGAATCTCTTCCGCGGCTCCTTTATGGAGTAGCTTTTTGAGTGCTTCACTTTTTTTGGCAAGGTTTTCATCTATAATTTGTAGCAATAATTCTTTTGGATTTTCATCCTCTCTTTTAAGCCATGCAAGATTGTTTTTTACGAGATATTGGGCATTATGAAACTGATGATCGCCTGCAGCATAAGGGTAGGGGATAAAAAGTGCCGGCAAGGCGTTTGCCGTCAGTTCCCAAAGTGTACTGGCACCCGCTCGGCTGACGGCAAGATCGGCTCTTTTCATCAGTTCATCGAGTTTGTCGCTAAAGGCATAAATTTCCGCATCCACTCCCAACTGCTCATAGGCTTTTTTGACGCGTTCATACTCCTTTTCACCGGTTTGATGAATAATATGAATACCTCTTTCTTGCAGTTTCTTCGCAACACTTATAGCAAGATCGTTTATAGCTTTGGCTCCTTGTGAACCGCCAAGAAAAATAATGGTGTCTATCTTGTCTCTTTTTCTGGATTTTTCGAAAAATGTCTCAGAAACGGGGTAGCTTGTAACAGGAGAGTCCTTATCATAACTGCAAAAAAAGGCTTTGGCATACTTTTTGAGTATTTTGTTAAGGCGGCCTGTTTTGGCATTTTGTTCATGAATAAAAAGCGGTATACCAAAAATGACGGCTGCGAAGCTTGCAGGTGCGGCGCTAAAGCCGCCGACACTAAAAACGGCATCGACTCGCTCTTTTTTCAAAATAGTAAGTGAGATAAGTAAAGCTTTTAGTACTTTGTACAAAGCTTTGAATTTCCCAAATCCCTTTTTGTTTACGACCCCGGTTGTATCTAAAAAATAGGTTTTGCTAAAAAGTTTGGAATGTTCGAAGTATTTTCTGTCTTGTCCCGACACCGAGCCTATGTAAATGCACTCAATACCTTGTTTTGCTGCCGCTTGTGCAAGTGATTTGGCGATGGCGAGATGACCTCCGGTTCCACCGCCTGTAATACAGAGTTTCATGAGAGTTTTGCCTTTTTTGAGATCATAAGTACCATCCCGATTCCTATAGCCGAGGCAAGCATGGAAGAACCACCGTAACTTAAAAATGGCACGGCGATACCTTTGATGGGCGTAATGCCGCTGATGCCGTAGGAGTTGAGTAAAAATGAAAATCCAAGAATCAAACCTATCCCAAGTGTAAATAGTGAGAAGGTCTTGTTTGGTGTTCGATTGGCGATTTTAAAGATGCGCTGAAGTATGAACAAAAAAAGAACGACAATTGCAAAAACACCAACATAGCCTGCCTCTTCGGCAATACCTGCTAAAATGAAGTCTGTATGGACATCACTTAAAAACCCCAGCTTGAATCCGCCGTTTGCAAGCCCCGTACCAAAAACACCGCCGTGATGGATGGCGTTAAGAGAGTGCCCTATTTGGTAGGGAACGACGTCGATGGGTACGCGAAGTTTTTGGGCGATGTGCTGGGGAAAAAGTGAGAGTACACTGTCTTGTGCTATGGCCCACCACGATTTGACACGCTCGATTCTGTGGCTTTTGGAGATGATAAAAAGTACACCCGCAATGACGATGGCTACGAACATGGTAAAAAAGAAACGCATGCTGCTGCCTGCAAATGTGAGCATAACAATCATTGTCATACCAAGTACCATGACCTGACCAAGGTCGTTTTGGATGAAAGCGATCATGAACATAACGACTAAAAACATAACTCCATAGGGTAAAAAAGCCATGGCTTCATCTTTGAGTCTGCTACCTGGTTTATGCTCTATCTTTCGAGAGAAGCTCCATGCAAGAAACCAAACAAAGCCTATTTTGAAAAACTCGACGGGAGCGAGTGAAAAACCGAAAACTTTGATCCAGCGCTTTGCACCTCCAACTGCATGTACAAGGGAGTCTGGTAAAAAGGGCATGGCTATCATGACAAGTGTCGAGCCGAAAAAGAGTGTAAAACCAAGCGGTTTGATCCATTTGTCCGGGTCTAGTTGTGCGAGTGTCCACATAATGAAAATGGCACTCAATCCATAAAAAAGCTCTCTGGTAAAAAAGTGTAAATCGCGTACTTTGTCCAAAAGGACGACATACTCAGACATACTGTAGACAAAGATAATTGCCGTAGTTATCAAAATGGAGACATAGGTAAAGAGTCTTCTGTCGGCACTGTGAGTCATCGTTACTTGATCTTGTTTATTTTTAGGACGAATTCCACTTCCGGTTTTGCAAGATGGAGCTCTTTTGCTATTGTCTCGACGCTGACTCCCTGTTTATATAAGGAGATGATTTTTTCATCATCGTTTGCATGTATGGATGAGGGAATGCTGATTTGTTTCACACCATTTTCAAGATTGGCGATACGTGATTCAAGTTGCATGTCGATAGCACTGACAGATGCCTGTACCTCTTTAAGAGTAAGAGCTAACGGCTGAATCATGTCATAAACCGTTCTTTCGATCTCTTGATAGATCTCGTCGTCACTCATTCCTTTTTTATTTTGGAGTTCCGCTTTTTTTGTCGCTTCCTCCACTCTGTTTTTCAAATAAAACATCTCTCTGTTTAGATCCTCGACGACGGAGGCTATGGAGCGGATGTTTTTGCTATAAAGGGTATCTTTTTCATAGACATAGTAGAGTAAATAGAGGATGATGCTTCCAAGAAGCGCAATTGTTATTTCAAACTTATAGGTAACGAGAATGTCTATGAAATTCATGATTTTTTTTCCTTCATTTCCCGAATCATAACCCTCTCTCTTGCTGCAACGTAACTGTTCCACTCTTTAATGTCTCTATCGTGCATACGGACTATTTTGGCGACTTGAGAATCCAATGCTTCAAAGTAGACGGGTACATCCCGTTTTGGATGTACCGGCATGGCAAGGCGACCGTAATAGAGCATGCCGCTTTGAAATGCGGGATCTTTGATTTTGAAGTGTTCGTACCCAATTGATTCTATCTGCGCTTTGTATTGTAATGGAACACGTTTTGGTGTTTCGTTTTTCAAAAGTGCTTCAAGATTGTCTATTTTTCGGTGTAGTTCTACGATGAGGTTGAGTAAAACAGGGTCGGTTTCGCTTGTCTCTCCACGTGCTTTGGCAAGTTTGAGCCATTGACCTATAGGGTCGTCGTCGCTTTCACTAAGCGCATGGTACTCACGTTCAAACGCTTCCGGGTCCGCTGAAGCTTCACTATATTCTATTTCAATAGGAGCGGGAATGAGACGGATGTCTGTATCTGATTGACTCATGCAAAACTCCTGTCAAGAATGATTAGAAAAAAGTAGGCAATGCCTAGATAACCGTTGAGTGTGAAAAAAGCGCGATCAATTTGGGTAAAATCTTTACGAACGATTCTATGCTCGTACCAGAGTAAAACTCCACTGAGC
>JALWLR010000157.1 GCA_027084065.1 Helicobacteraceae bacterium
GTCATAGAGTACTTCATCTCAACTCACGGTGCACGTAAAGGTCTCGCCGATACCGCTTTGAAAACAGCAAACGCGGGTTATCTTACACGTAAGCTTGTCGATGTTGCACAAAATGTAAAAATCGTCGAACATGACTGCTGTACGCACGAGGGTATCGAGATCACGGACATCAGTGACCAAAACAACCTTATTGAGTCGTTGGAAGACAGACTGAACGGGCGTGTATTGGCTCAAGATATTATCGATCCTATTTCTAACGAGATTCTCTTTGCAGAAGGGACACTCATCGATGAAGAGAAAGCCAAAGTCATTGCCGAAGCGGGTATTAAGTCTGCTATTATCAGAACACCTACTACATGTAAAAGTGAAGACGGTGTGTGTGCACTCTGCTACGGTGTCGACCTTGCAAGCGGACATATCGTCCGTGTCGGGGAAGCTATTGGTATTATTGCCGCTCAATCTATCGGGGAGCCGGGTACACAGCTGACACTAAGAACATTTCACGTCGGTGGTACGGCAAGCTCAACTGCACAGGAGCGCCAAGTCGTTGCTGAAAAAGAGGGTTTCATACGTTATTACAACTTGAAGACCTATACGGACAAAAACGGTAAACATATAGTTGCAAACAGACGAAACGCGGCAGTACTTCTTGTCGAGCCGAAAATCAAAGCACCGTTTGACGGCGAGGTAAAAATAGAGACTATTCATGATGAAATTCTCGTCAGTGTCAAAGGTAAAGAGGATACGGTTCGCTATATTCTTAGAAAAAACGAGGTTGCTAAACCAAACGAGCTTGCGGGTGTAAGCGGACGCATCGAAGGGAAGTACTATCTTCCTTATGAAAGTGGCGCGAAAGTCAAAGAGGGCGAGAGTATCGTCGAAACCATCAAAGACGGATGGAATATCCCGTCGCGAATTCCATACGCATCGGAACTTTTGGTAGATGATGGTGCACCGGTTACTCAAAAAATCTATGCCGAAGAGAATGGAACGGTTAAGTACTTCCAGCTCAAAGGGGATTACCTTGAGCGCTTTGAGGGACTCAAAGCGGGCTATGATGTCAATGAAAAAGGTCTTTTTGCCGTTATCATCGATGAGAACAACCGTGAAGCGACACGTCACTATATTGCCAGAGGCTCTATCATAGCTGCCGATGACAATACAAAGGTGGAGAAAGATACACTTATCGCAAAACCTGCAAACGATGAATCGGTCGTCATAGCCGAGTGGGATCCATACTCTAACCCGATCATCTCCGAAGCGAACGGTACGGTCAAGTTTGAAGATATTATCATCGGTACGACTGCAACGGAACAAGTCGATGAGCTTACTGGAAAAACGAGATTGATGATCAATGACCACATTCCGGCGGAGTACAAGCCGACAATCGTCCTTGCAACGGAAGATGGTGAACTGCTGCGTTATCAGATTTCTCCGAAGTCTTCCATTTTCGTCAAAGACGGAGATCATGTCAAGATTGCGGATATTTTGGCAAAAACACCAAAAGCGCTTCAAAAATCAAGCGATATTACGGGTGGTTTGCCGCGTGTTAGTGAACTCTTCGAGGGACGCCGACCTAAAGTGAGTGCCGTTATTTCCGAAATTGACGGTGTTGTAAGCTTTGGAAAGCCGCTTCGTGGAAAGCAGCGTATTATCGTCACAAGCGATACCGGTAACGTAAGAGAGTACTTTGTCGATAAATCTCTCTCGCCGGTTGTAAGCCCGGGAGACTACGTGCATGCAGGCGAGCGTTTGACTACGGGTGTCATCTCATCGCACGAGCTGCTTCGCATTATGGGTGTCAAAGCACTTTATAACTACCTTGTCAGCGAAGTGCAGCAGGTTTATAGAAGCCAAGGGGTTAACATTGCCGACAAGCATATCGAAATCATCTTTACACAGATGCTTCGTCAGGTAAAAATCGTCAAAGCCGGCGATACGAAGTTCATCGAAGGTGATCTTGTCAGCAAAGCGAAGTTCAAACAAGAAAACGAAAAAATTGTCAAGCTTGGCGGTCGCCCTGCAATAGCGGAGCCGTTCCTTGTCGGGATTACCAGAGCTGCAGTTAGTGCAGACAGTATCATCTCTGCAGCATCCTTCCAAGATACGACAAAGGTTCTTACAGAAGCTGCGGTATCATCGAAAATCGATGATCTCAATGACCTTAAAGAAAACGTCATTATCGGTAGAACGATTCCTGTTGGAACGGGTATCTACAAAGACAAAGAGGTTGTCTTGGAAAAATAGCTCGAAGCTTTGGCTTCGGCTATTTTACGCATCTTCTCAAAAAACTCTCTTCAGAAATATAAAAATCTTAAAATAAGCTAACATTAATTAAAACTTTCGTATAATTTCGAGTTAAATTCCCGCTACTTCAAGCAGGAGTTAATCTACTGGAAAAAAATTTGAAAGGAATTGTATGCCTACAATCAACCAATTGATTCGTAAAGAGCGTAAAAAAGTGATTAAAAAATCTAAATCACCAGCTCTTGTGAACTGTCCACAGCGTCGTGGTGTATGTACGAGAGTCTACACTACAACTCCAAAGAAACCTAACTCTGCCCTTCGAAAAGTTGCAAAAGTAAGACTTACATCAGGGTATGAAGTAATCTCTTATATCATGGGTGAGGGTCACAACCTTCAAGAGCACTCCATTGTTCTTGTACGAGGCGGTAGAACGAAAGACCTTCCGGGTGTTAAGTATCACATCGTTCGTGGTGCACTTGATACTGCAGGTGTTGCAAACAGAACAAACTCAAGATCGAAATACGGTACGAAAAAACCGAAAAAATAGTCTCGTTTACGAGAGAACCAAACATTTCAATTAAGCACAGGGTGTAGTAGGGCAACCGAATCACTTTGAGTAAATTTGAAAGAACAAATTGAAGAGAAGGAAACAATATGAGAAGAAGAAGAGCTCCAATACGTGAGGTCATGCCTGACCCTATATACGGAAGCAAGACGGTAACGAAGTTTATCAACAAAGTTATGCTTGACGGAAAAAAATCCACAGCGGAAAAAATTCTGTATCAAGCACTCGATATGATCAGCGCAAAAGGCGAAAAAAGCGGTATAGAGGTCTTTAACGAGGCTATAGAAAATATCAAGCCTGTTTTAGAAGTAAAAAGTCGCCGTGTCGGTGGGGCTACATACCAAGTTCCAGTAGAGGTAAGACCTGTTAGACAACTCTCTTTGGCTATTAGATGGCTTGTTGATGCGGCTAGAAAGAGAAATGAGCGAACAATGGCAGAGAGACTTGCCAACGAATTGATGGATGCAGCAGCTCAAAAAGGTGCAGCGTACAAGAAAAAAGAAGATACTTACAAAATGGCTGAAGCGAACAAAGCGTTTGCTCACTATAGATGGTAAGAAGGAAATAAAATATGCCAAGAAGTCATAAACTAGAAGATCTAAGAAACATCGGGATCGCCGCTCACATCGATGCGGGTAAAACGACAACGACGGAAAGAATCCTTTTCTATACCGGTGTCGAGCACAAGATAGGCGAGGTTCACGACGGTGCTGCGACAATGGACTGGATGGAGCAGGAGCAAGAAAGAGGTATTACGATTACTTCCGCTGCGACTACATGTGAGTGGAGAGGAAAGCAGATCAACATCATCGACACTCCGGGGCACGTCGACTTCACAATTGAAGTTGAGCGTTCTATGCGTGTACTTGACGGTGCGGTTTCCGTTTTCTGTGCTGTTGGTGGTGTACAGCCTCAGTCTGAAACTGTTTGGAGACAAAGAAACAGATACGGTGTTCCGTCTATCGTTTTTGTCAACAAAATGGACAGAACAGGTGCAGATTTCTACGAAGTTGAGAAACAAATCCGTGAGCGTCTTAAAGGGAATCCTGTTCCTATTCAGCTTCCAATAGGTGCTGAAGAAAACTTTGAAGGTGTTGTCGATCTCGTTAAAATGAAAGAGATTGTCTGGGATAAAGATGCTGCTATGGGTTCAGCGTACCATGAGCAGGATATTCGTCCAGAGCTTCAAGAAAAAGCGGAAGAGTACAGAGAAAAGATGATCGAAGAGATCTCTTCATGTGAAGC
>JALWLR010000158.1 GCA_027084065.1 Helicobacteraceae bacterium
TCTTCGTCGAATCAGCTGGCTGATTCCTTTTATCTACTGGACCAATATTCTTCTACTAATTGGCGTAGAATTTTTCGGACACTCAAGACTTGGAGCAAAAAGATGGATAGAAATCCCGTTTATAAATGCAACCATCCAACCCTCCGAATTCGTCAAACCCGCACTTATTTTGATGCTTGCCTACCTCATTCAAAAAAATCCTCCTCCAGTTGGAGGATACCGCCTTAAAGATTTTCTCAAAATGTCCTTTTACATTCTTTTGCCTTTTTTACTCATTGCTAAAGAGCCTGACTTGGGAACGGCGACGGTTTTGATGCTTATTGGATTTGGTATTTTGTTCTATGTCGGTGTGTACTGGAAAATTTGGGCAGGTTTGACACTCTTTGTCATTTTGGTCGCACCGCTTGCTTATAACTTTTTACTGCATGATTATCAAAAGAATCGCATACGTGATTTTCTTAGCGAAAAGCCCTCTTATCATGTCCAGCAGTCCATCATAGCCATCGGTTCCGGCGGGCTTACGGGAAAAGACAAAGAGGAGGCGACACAAACACAGATGAAATTTCTACCCATTGCGACGAGCGATTTTATTTTCGCTTTTTTGGTAGAACGTTTCGGATTTATAGGTGCTCTTGGTATTATAACCATCTACATGCTGCTCATTTTACATCTGCTGAGTCTGAGCATCTACAACAGTGACTACTATATAAAGGTCGTAACGGCAGGAATTGCATTTATGATTTTTATCTATATGAGTGTCAATATCGCTATGACAATCGGTTTTGCACCTGTTGTTGGTGTACCCTTACCTATGTTTAGCTACGGAGGGAGTAGTTTTTTAACTTTTGCTACCCTCTTTGCCATCATGCAAAACCTAATAACTTTTAAATACCGCGACGAGTACGCCGACAGAGGAAAAAAGAGCTTTCTTTAAAGCCTTTTTCGCTAAAATTCCAAACTTTATTTTCCCTAAGGATTTTGCTTGTTCGATATTCGCAGATACAAAAACGAAAACTGGAAAAACGACATACTCTCAGGGCTTGTCGTAGCCGTAGCGCTCGTGCCCGAAGCCATAGCATTTAGTTTCATCGTCGATGTGAGTCCCATTGTCGGTCTTTATACCGCTTTCATACTCGGTCTTATAACCGCTCTTATAGGTGGTAAACCGGGCATGATAAGCGGTGCGACGGGAAGTGTCGCTGTCGTTTTGGTCGGCCTGACAATGGAGGCTTCACATCTGCTTAGCTCCCAAGGACTTAGCGGCGATGATCTTGCTTACGGTATACTTCAGTACATCACTCTAGCCGCCATTCTTGCCGGAATCATTCAAGTACTTTTTGGTCTTTTAAAACTGGGAAAGTTCATTCGACTCGTTCCACAGCCTGCTATGTACGGTTTTGTAAACGGTCTTGCCATCGTCATCGCTATGGCACAGTTCAAATTTTTTCACAATCAGGGCATCGAGATGTATATTCTTGTCGCTATTACGATGTTCATAATGTATGCCTTTCCCAAAGTGACCAAAGCCGTCCCATCAGGGCTTGTCGCAATTGTTTTGCTGACACTAGTCGTCTACTTTTTTCATATAAATACAATTACCGTCGGCGATCTGGCTGATTTGAGTCAGTTCAAAGGAAAATTTCCCCAGTTCAGCGTCCCGCAAACACTCTTTAGTTTAGATGCCATAAAAATGGTACTGCCATATGCAGTCATCGTCGCACTTGTTGGACTGATCGAGTCTTTGCTTACACTTTCTGTTCTTGATGAACTCAGCGGGAAGCGTGGCAGTGCCAACCAAGAGTGTGTCGCTTTGGGTACGGGTAACATTACGTGCGGATTTTTCGGTGCTATGCCGGGCTGTGCGATGATTGGACAGAGTATCATCAACTATACCTCCGGAGGTCTTGGGCGGTTATCGGGCATAACCGCTTCCATCGGACTCATGACACTTGTCGCTACTTTTACCGATATTCTCAACGTTATTCCCGTTGCCGTATTGGTAGGCATTATGTTTATGGTCAGTATTGGAACGTTTGAGTGGTCGAGTTTCTCCCACTTGAAGTACATGCCAAAAACAGATGCGTTCGTTATGGTCGTCGTAACTATCATCACGATTTTTGCCGACCTTGCCGTCGCCGTCATTGCGGGTGTCATCATCTCTGCGCTTGCATTTGCATGGAAACATGCAAAAATATATGCCAAAACACATCTAGAAGCTGATGGAACGAAAGTATATGAACTTGATGGTCCTCTCTTTTTTGGAAGTGTAAGTAGTTTTTACGATATTTTCGATGTTGAGAACGATCCGCTCAAAGTTGTCATAGACTTCAAAAATGCAAGAGTCATGGACAGCAGTAGTGTAGAAGCCATCGATAAAATCACGGAAAAGTATGAAAAAGCGGGGAAAAAACTTCTGCTTCGTCATTTGAGTGCGGATTGTAAAGCTATTTTGAAAAAAGCGGGTCCCCACTGCTCTTATGAAGAGGATGACCCAACCTACAAAGTTGCCTACAACTACTAGACCTCTACAGAGGTCATCTGGGGCATGTCACTTTTTCTCTTTCCAAAAGTGACGTTTGTCCCAGTCGACCATACCCCACTTTTCCAGATCCGCTTGTAACGCTTTCATACTTTTGTCTTTATGGCATGCAAAACAGGCGTTGGTCTCTTTTGGCATACCGTATGCAAGGGTTTGTGCCGGTGTGACAAAACCAAACATATGAGAACGTACCGTCAGTGGAGATTTGCCCGTATGACGCCCGACTTTCGGCATATGACACTCTACGCACAAGCTTCCCTTGGAAGATGCTTTGTGATGCGTATGCGCCTCTAGACTCTTTTGATGCGGTCCTATCAAAGATCCAAAAGAGTGGCACTTCATACAGAGTGCATTTCCGCTATTATGCTGAGCAGTCGGTTCCAACGTGTGTGGATTGTGGCAGTTTATACATGTAATACCATGTTTTGCCATCATAGAGTGAACATACTCGTTTCCTTGGGTTCTGTTCTTTTTCCCCATTCCGTTGGCATAAAACTCTTTTGTCTCATGCCCAGGTAAAAACGGTGCGGGCAGTTTATAATCTGCAAGTGCTTTTCCCGGCTCGTACCCAAGCGGATAGTCTCTTGCATCGCCGTAAAGTTCTCGTATAGTATGTTTTTTCAAACGATAATCTCTGTTTCGCATGTGGCACTGTAAACAAACCTCGTTTTGACGAACAGGGTCGGCAAGAGAAGCGAGAAATACTTTCGACTCCGGATCGGCGACATGCTCAGAACCCGGTCCGTGACATGCTTCACATGCAATACCCGGCTCGACTCGTTTCTCTTTTGCCATATAACCGGTAAAGTGGCATCCGTCACAGGTTTTCGATGTCGGGAACTCCATGTTGTCATGTGGATAGGCATCTTTATACCAGTATTTCCACGGTTTGAAATGCTGCCATTTACCTGTTTGAACATTCCACTGATAGTTGCCGAGTCGGTAATCTTTCGTGCCGTTGATTTCTGCTGGGATCATATAGCGCTGCTTGAATTTTCCACCAATTGTATAGACGGCATCTTTGAGTGTGAAGTCCGCATCTTTTGGCAGTTTTGAAAAGTCGGCGACCACGACATTGGAGTCTTTACGGATCTCTTGAATCATTTTCGGATGGCGCGAATGCGACCACTGCGAAAATTTCTCTTCATGACACTTTTTACACTTTTGCGATCCCACATAGTAGGCATCTAGCTGTTTTTTTGGCTGAAGATTTTTCTCTAGACTTACTCGTGGTTGTGTAAGCTGCTTGTAAAACGGTGCTAGCTTCGCTACTTGCTCATATGCCAAAAAACTAAAAACAAATACAACGACAACAACTACCGTCGCTACAACCTTTTTTACACTCAACTGCTCTCCTTTTTTCTGTTTATCGTATAGAGACAAATATAAAATCTTCGGGCATTTTCCCTTTAAACTGCGGCATTGCCTCTCCGATTGTTGCATGAATATACGTTGGGTCAGCAATGACGAACTCTTTTCCTTTTACCTTGATTTTATCTCC
>JALWLR010000159.1 GCA_027084065.1 Helicobacteraceae bacterium
AAGTTGCATGCATGGGATACAGCTTACTACAGTGAAAAGATGAAAAAAGAGCACTATGAGATTGATGAAGAGGCATATCGTGTCTACTTTGAGCAAAAGAGTGTCCTAGAGGGGTTGTTCTCGTTTTTGCATGAGATGTTTGGGCTTTCGTTTGTAAAAACCGATGAAAAACTGTGGCATGAAAAAGCGATGAGTTATGATGTTTATGAAGAGGGGAGGCTCAAAGCACGACTCTACCTTGACTTGGAAGCAAGAGCGACAAAGCGCGGTGGAGCATGGATGCATGATTGGCAAACACACATGCGAAAAGGTGACGGCAGTACGCAGCTCGCTTCGGCATTTGTCGTTTGCAACTTTCCGCCAAGCTCTGAAGATGCCCCTTCGCTTTTGAGGCATGATGATGTCGTGACACTTTTTCACGAGACGGGGCATGCCATTCATCATCTGCTGAGTGAGGTCGATGAGAGCGAAGTGAGTGGTGTAAACGGTGTGGAGTGGGATGCCGTAGAGTTTCCAAGCCAGTTTTTGGAAAATTTTGCATTTGACAAGTCGGTGCTGCAAATGTTTGCAAAACATTATAAGACTCAAGAGACACTGCCTGATGAGATGATAGAGAAACTGATTCGCGCGAAGAACTTCTTAAGTGCAATTGGAATGCAGCGGCAACTTGAATTTAGCCTTTTTGACTTTTTGTTACATCAAAAGCTTTACCAAGGAGAGGAGGTACAAGCACTGCTTGACTCCATTCGAGAAAGAACGGCACTTATCAAACCGCCGGCGTACAACAAGTTTCAAAACGGTTTTGCCCATATCTTTGCCGGAGGTTATGCGGCGGGTTATTATAGCTACAAATGGGCGGAAGTGCTCAGTGCCGATGCTTATGAAGCGATTGCCAAAGAGGGAGGTACACACTCCAAACTCGCCAAGCGTTACAGAGATGTCATCTTAAAAAAAGGGGGCTCTGAGAGTATGGCGGATCTATATAAAGAGCTGATGGGGCGCGCTCCTAAAACAGAGCCGCTGCTTCGTCTAAACGGAATTGCATAATGCGAATTCTCTTTTTGTTTTTGACAATCGTTACACTTGCATGGGGAGAGAAGATGATACGCATAGCCGAATACAATGTTGAAAACCTTTTTGATCTTGTCCACAACGGGAGTGAGTATGAGGAGTTCATTCCCAATAGCCGCTCAAACTGGAACGCCCGTACCTACAGAATAAAACTGCGTCATATAGCTCGTGTTTTACGAGATATGGATGCGGACATCGTAGCGCTTGCGGAGGTGGAATCGCTTCGGGCTTTGAAAGATTTGCGTCAAACATTGCAGTCCATGGGAGTGTATTACAAATATTATGCAATCGCCGATGCTAAAGCAACAACGGTCAAAGTGGCACTGCTTAGCCGTATTCCATTTGTCTATACAAAAGAGATATGGGTAACGCGGAGTCTGCGTTATAGAAATATCCTAGAGGCGAAGTTTTATCTTGAAGGGGAGAGCTTTTATCTGTTTGTCAATCACTGGAAAAGTAAAAGCGGTCCTGAGAGTCGCCGTATAGTCAGTGCACGCGCACTTCGCAGACGTCTTGAAGAGTTGGGGCTTGATAAAAACATAATAGTTACAGGAGATTTTAACAGTGATTATGAGGAGTTGGAGAAGTTCAAGCGGCGACGAAAACTCAACGATACGCATGGACGAACCGGCATCAATCATGTGCTCCAAACAACGGAAACAAGAGTGGAAGCAGCACAAGCAGATCTCAAGCCTCATGCGCTCTATAATCTATGGTACGACTTGCCTCCAGAAGAGCGTTGGAACTACATTCATCGCGGAGAGAAAGAGACACTTGATAGCATGATCGTCTCCGCACCCGTTTTGAAGCGTGGCGGTTTTGACTATGTTTTTGGTAGTTTCAGAGTCTTTCGTGCTCCTTATCTTTTTTATAAAAAGCGTATAAACGGCTGGTACATGCGATACTCAAGGCAAGGAGCACGCCATATGGGGAAAGGCTATAGCGACCATTTGCCCATTGAGGCGGATTTTCGCGTAGGGAAGTAAAAACGGGACATTTTCAGAAAAACGTAAGATATTTTTAACTATAATTCCGGTCTACCAACTTTGGTTGGGTTCATAGCTCAGTTGGTTAGAGCTCTCGGCTCATAACCGAGCGGTCCCAGGTTCGAGTCCTGGTGAACCCACCACTTTTTTAAATCATTTTGAATTTTCTCTACAACTATATTTCAAATTATTTTTCAAACACTCTCCTTTTTTATTCGTCGATGTTTTGCTATAATCACACAAACAACTATGTAAGCGAGATAAAGATGGAAAAAATAGAACCGATGACACTCTATGGATACGAAAAACTCCAAGCCGAAGTCAAAGAGCTTCGCGATGTCAAGCGGCCGGCTGTCGTTAAAGCGATAGAAGAAGCACTTGAACACGGCGACTTGAAAGAAAATGCGGAGTATCATGCGGCCAAAGAGCAGCAAAAGCAGATAGACCAAAGATTAGCGGAACTTGCCGAGATTTTGGGCAATGCGAAGATTGTTGATCCTTCCGAACTCGAACATGCAAAAGTGAGTTTTGGTTCGAGTGTAACACTAGAAGATTTGGATAGCGGAGAGGAAGTGACATATACGATTGTCGGTGGGTGTGAAAGCGATCCGGATCGTGGGCTTATCTCTTTTAACTCCCCTTTGGCAAAGCAGTTGCTTGGAAAAGAGGAGGGAGATGAGGTGGTTGTTACGCTTCCTGGAGGAAAGAAGGAGTTCGAAGTGGTCGAGGTAAGCTACAAGGAGATTCCGTTTGAGTGCAATTAACGTCGGTATTATCGGGGTCAGCGGATATACGGGACTTGAACTGGTAAAGATGTTGCATCAGCATCCAAAATTTGAGCTTGCTTATGTGGCAAACAGTGAAGGCGGGACGACATTGGCAGAGCTACATCCTTCTTTAGCGCGGGTTTGTGATCTGCCGGTAAGTAAAGCCGATGCCAAAGAGGCAAGTCGTCACTGTGAGCTCATTTTTTTGGCTTTGCCGCATAAAACGGCTATGGCTTTTGTTAAACCGCTTTTGGAGTTGGGATGTAGAGTTGTAGACCTCTCTGCCGATTATCGGTTGCCGCTTGAGTTGTATGAAAAGCACTACACGAAACATACGGACAAAGAGAATCTGCCCCATGCCGTTTACGGTTTGCCGGAACTTTTTAGAAAAGAGATAGCTTCCGCAGCACTTGTGGCAAATCCAGGATGTTTTCCAACTTCGGCAATACTGGGAGCTTATCCGTTTATTTCCAAACGTATTGCGCAAACACCTATAATTATCGATGCCAAGACAGGTGTAAGTGGAGCAGGGAAAAAACTAAGCGATACGACGCACTTTGTGCATGTAAACGACAATCTTTTTGCATACAATCCACTTGCTCACAGACACGCACCCGAAATTGCCCACTATCTTGGCATAGAGGATCAGGATGTCGTTTTCGTTCCACACCTGTGCCCGGTAACACGCGGTATGATTAGCTCTATCTACATGCAGATCGATGAAGATGTCGATGCAAAAACGATGCTAAAGATGTTTTATGAGCATGAGCCTTTTATTCGCATTGTCGATTCGCCGGTTGAGATGAAAAATGTAGCGGGAACGAACTTTTGTGATATTTTCGTCAAGCAGCAGGGAAAAACGCTCTTTATTTCCAGCGCCATAGACAATTTGGAGCGGGGTGCATCTTCTCAAGCACTTGTCAATGCCAACATCATGATGCATCTGCCTGAAGAGAGCGGTGTGCCGACGCTTGCGTATGTTCCATAGCGATTTTGTCATTGAGCAGGATGCTCTGTTCGTTACCGATGCACACTACAATGTCAAAAAAGATCAGACGGCTTTTTTAGACTTTTTGCATGCTCTTAATGAAGGAAAAATAGCTGCCTCTCAACTTGTTTTGCTTGGGGATATTTTCGATATGCTCTTTGGCGGTGTTCCTCATACTGCCAAAATGAATGAAGAACTCGTAGAACTGCTTACCTCCAT
>JALWLR010000160.1 GCA_027084065.1 Helicobacteraceae bacterium
AGCACATTCGGAACTCCCCATTAAAGAAAGTTATCTTACTAGAAATTACATAGCTCATGATTATGAAGGTATAAGCAAACTCATTTTAGAAACCATTCTGCGAGAACATTTCCCCATTTTGAAAAAGCAACTTATCCACATAAAAAACGAACTCCGGCAGAGGAGATAGAGGGGAAATAACCCGACTACAAGACCAGTTCTATTTTTGCCAGCGGATGTTTGAGTGTTTGAGCGTTTTCTTTGTCCTGCCAGTAGACGACAAAGTCTACCTCTATAGATTTTATGCGGTATCCCTTGGCAAAAAAATCTTTTAGCTTTTGTTGGAACTTCTTCGACAATTGCGCTACGACTTCATTTTTATAAAGAAGCTGCAAGCTTCCGTAACGCTTGTTTTGAACAAGTTCCAGACTCTCCCCTGCTACTAAGTCTATATCTTTAAAATTTTGCACCCCCGCAAATCCCAAGTGAATGTCCTCAAGTCCCATTATGACTATTTGCAAAGGTGCATCTACGCTTGGTAAAGCCGCCATCGTCGAATAGTTGGCAAAAGGAGTTTGAAGATGAAAATGGTGCCTATCGTTATGCAAAACGCTCAAACGCTCTTTGGCACGTGTCATACCGACATAGTATAGCCGCAACTCCGTATCACTTCGTATCGGTTTGTTCGCCAACAAAACGACACTCTCAAACTCCAACCCCTTGGACTTGTGAATCGTCGAGACGATAACGCGTTTGGTTTGCTGCTGCAAGTCTTCAAGATTCGTTTCATCTATCCACTCTCTCCAAAGTGAAAATGATAAATTTGGATTATCGTTTAAAAACAGATAGAGCAGCCTCTCCAAAAACGGCAGGTTTTTCGAATCAGCAAAACGGTTTTGCGTTTGTTGCAGCGCTGATTCAAACAAGGCTTTTGAGAACTCCCCTTTTAGTTCCGCCTGATTTGTCAAAACAGCATCAAAGTAGACGATCTCCTCTATCTGTTTCAAAGCAAAGCGCTTGCGCTGAATCAAAAACTGCGCATCTACCCCTTTAGAACGAAGTAGTGAATATATACGAAGCACCTCATCGTTCGTATAGGCAAGAACAGCACAATCTTCACTCTTTTGAAGCTGCATAACCCGCTCAACTGCCGCCTCTACAAACGTCTCTCCCTTGTACTCCACTACCTCGACAACCTCTCCTTTTGGGCGCATTGCAAGCAAGGATGCTATTTTGAGTCTTGTAGAGAGCTGTTCGATAAAGGCTTCCGCGTATTTGACTACCGCCTCGCTGCTTCGATAATTATGCAATAAAGCATACTCCGAAAAAGCTTTTCCCTCTACATCCTGCCGCTTTTGAAAATAGGTACGAAACTTCAAAAAATACTCTGGGTTCGCACCGGCATACTCCATAATGCACTGATCATCGTCGCCGACAGCCACGGCACGCATTTCCGGATTTGCCTCAAAAAGGGCGCGAATCATTCCAAAAGCGTTTTCGTTAATATCTTGAAACTCATCCAGCACAAGAGCGTTCTTATACCCAATGAGTGCGCGAGACTCCTCTATCTGTTTCGTCGCTTCGGATATAGCTTCTTGAAGTATGTCAGAATCCTCCGTAGCGACCCTGCCTATAAGCTTGAGCGCAAAAGAGTGAAAAGTGCTGATCTCCATCTCGTACACACTCTCGCCTATAAGTTCTTCCAAACGGGAGCGAAACTCCATCACGGCCGAACGCGAAAAGGTCAGCATCATAAAATACTCCGGCTTGACATCTTCAAGCAACACCAGCGAAGCGATCTTGTGCACAAGCACTTTCGTTTTTCCGCTTCCAGGACCTGCAAGAATCATAATCGCCTGTGAGTCGTTATCCTCTATTATCGCCTTTTGATTCTCATTGAGCGCTTCAAAAAGTTTCTTGTAACGATGTTTGGTAATTGGGCGAGATATGTTTTTCGTAAACAGCTTGTAGCGCCTTTTAAAAGCATCATACTTCATTGTAAAGTAGTCCTGAAGGAACTTTGCAGCCTTTTTGGGATCTCTTAGTAACAAAGCGATGTACTCCCCTACAATGTGTACTCCCTCCGTCTTTATACGATAATGCACACCCATCCTGCTGGCATACTCTACCTTTGTGTAGCGCTTGTTCGTGATTTTTATCTTTTGCAGTTTTTCTATATGCATCGGTGCATAATGAATAAAGCGCCCTCCAAGCAAGCGTACGATGCTCAATCGATGCAAAAACAGCAAAGAACGATCTATCTCTTTATAGGTAAAGCCTCCAAGACTCTGCTTCAAATCACTCAACGCAAATCCGATTGTTTTTTCATCTTCCAAGGATTGAAGCTGCAAAAGAGCCCCAAAAAGCTGCTTGACTAAAAGCTCTCTTTTTCTCAAAACCGAAGCGAAATTTTTC
Organism: Helicobacteraceae bacterium; assembly: GCA_027084065.1. Classification (GTDB taxonomy): domain Bacteria; phylum Campylobacterota; class Campylobacteria; order Campylobacterales; family Sulfurimonadaceae; genus S012-15. The sequence goes on from JALWLR010000160.1 coordinate 2,395, forward strand.
CCTTCGCCAAACTCGTATCGCCACATATTTTGTTGTCTGTTGACTCTTTGGAAGCTAAAGTAGCCCTTTGCGCGCCACCCTTTAAGTAGTGTCTCTATGCGCTCTGACTCATTGCCGTGAATGATTCCCGACTGAACCAAATGCTCGTTGATCTCTTTGATGGAGACAAGTTCCCCGTAACGAGAGTGTAAAAAATCATAGATAGCGCGTTCTACTAAAAAGATCTCATCTAGCAAAGCGGCATCTTTTTGCAAGATTTCCAAAGACATGTCCCGGCTGTCGCCTATAATCTTAAGCTCTTTGAACTCCTGAACGATAGTAGCCACATCCGCTCTCTCCAGCCCTAACACCATTGCAATGTCGTCTATCTCGATGGCTTTGTCCTTCCCTCGCCCCAAAATGCGGTTAAGCACCTCCACATACTTTATTTGCTCCTCTTTGGGGATGCTTTTTTCCTCAAAGAAGCTATAAAGCTTTTCTCTGCTGTCTGCTGCAACCGAATCGCCAAAATAGCGCACACGGTTGCGATGACGCTTGATGTAACCTTCTCGCTCAAGCTCCAAAAGGACCGTTTTTATTTTTGTTTTATAATCCAGCGCACTATCTTCTACATCCCATCCTGCTGCATGTGCCAACTCTTGATCCGATATATAAAGCCGATCGCCTTTGTAGCTTTTTATGACACGAAAGACCGAGTTGATCTCCGAGACGGTCAGTTTGCTTCGGCGCAGTGTTTGAAAATGTTTATCCAAATCCGACTCATCATATAAAACACGGCACATCGCCTGCAAACGCTCATCCCTTGCACCCCGTCCCGCTTCTTGCGCATAGTTCTCCAACGAATCAGACGGCTCATAGTGGATTACCTGTGTGATGTCGGGCTTGTCCACGCCCATACCAAATGCGGTTGTCGCAACTATCACTTCGATGCTGTTGTCGATATACCCTTTTAAAATCTCCATTTTTTCTTGAGGATCGAACTTGGAGTGAAAGGAACGCACACTTTTTCCAGTGTCTATCTGCAGTTTTTCCGCCACTTCGTCACACAACCTTGTAGAGGTGGGAATGTAAACCAAAGAGGAGCCTCTATGCTCTTGAACCAAAGCTAAAAGCTTGGAGTACTTCTCCTTTTTCGTCGTCATAAAAGCTTCGTAGACAAGGTTCTTTCTTTGCGGCTTGGCAAGGTACTCGTTCAAACTCAACGAAAGATTGTCGCTAAAGTAGTTTTTTATGTCATCGATAACACTTGGCTTTGCCGTAGCGGTAAAACAGGAGACGGGAATGCCTTTTTGAAACGGTTTATGCTTCAAAAGATCGTTGATAAAATCACAAATATAATAGTAGTCCTGCCTAAAGTCATTGCCCCATGTAGAGAGGCAGTGTGCCTCATCGACGACAAAACGCTCGATATAGCGATTTTTTAAAATCGTAAAAATCGTATTGGAGCGAAGTGATTCGGGAGCGATGTAGAGTATGTCCGCATCGCCGTTTACAACTGCCTCTATAGCCTCTGCCCGCTCTTGTGGCGTTAAAAATCCGCTAATGGCGACTGCTTTATAGTTGGCGACCTTTTGTTCGAAACTCTTTATATGATCCTCTATGA
>JALWLR010000161.1 GCA_027084065.1 Helicobacteraceae bacterium
AGGAGACAAGCAGCGTTATGATCAAAATCGGTTTGGTCGTATAGCGTGAGCTTAGCAGTGTAAAGAGAATGTAGGTAACACTGCCAAGAACAACGCCAAGAGAGCATAAAAATAGAATGTTTCCCATAGTAGGGGGATAAACTTTGAGCGCATTGGAAAAGAGCGGGTAGTTGTCAAAGAGTATAAAAAATAGCGTTACAAAAAAAATGAGTCGCTGTTGCGACATGCGCAAAGAGAGCTTCATCTATGCAAGCTCCGAAATTTTCTTTGCAAGTTGAGGCGGTAGTAGACCGAGTGATTCTTCAACTAGGAGCGTATTGCCGTGAGGGATGAATTTGTCATCATACTCAAAAGTGTATAGATGAACGTTTTTAATGCCTTCACTTTCTAAAAATTCCAACAGTGCACTACCGACACCACCCTCTTTGACACTATCACTGAAGATGAACCATTTGCTATGTCGTGCTGCAAGCTCTTTTAGCATTTGGGTATCGAGTGGTTTAACAAAACGCAAATCCAAAATGGCGGGTTTTTCCTCTAAAAGCAGTGATGTCTGATAAGCTCGCCCGACACCGTTTCCATACCCAATGAGTAAAATATCGCTTTTGGATTCTTGAAGAAGTTGTGATTTTCCAACTTCAAAAGCTGTGGAGGGCGGCAAATCGCCACAATCTATAAAACTCCCTCTTGGATAACGAAGAGCACAGGGATGATTGTATCTATGGGCAAATCCCATCGCCTGATGGAAGCTTTTTTCATCCCTTGGTGCAAAAAGGGTCATGTTGGGGAGTATACGCAGATAACTGATGTCGAATGCTCCTTGATGTGTTTCTCCGTCTTCGCCGACGATGCCAGCTCTGTCACATGCAAAAACGACAGGAAGATCCATCAAGCAGGTATCGTGAACGATTTGGTCGTAAGCGCGTTGTAAAAAGGTGGAGTAGATAGCGACAAAAGGCTTAAAACCCTCCTTGGCTAGTGCCGCCATAGAGGTAACGGCGTGTTGCTCGGCTATGGCGACATCCCAAAATCGATCCGGATATCTCTCCATTAAAGCATTCATTCCCGTACCGCTTGGCATTGCAGCTGTGACACCGACGACTTTTTCATCCTCTTTTGCCAGATGCATAAGTGATTCGGTAAAAATTTGTGTGGCACTCTTGTCGCCGCTTTTTTTGAGACTTTTTCCGCTGGAGAGATCAAAAGGTCCCACGCCATGCCACTTCTCCTCTTTGCCTTCGGCTATCTCGTAGCCCTTTCCTTTGAGCGTTTGTGCGTGTACGAGAACGGGACGATTGAGCTCTTTTGCCAACTCAAACGTCTCTATGAGTTTTTTTAAATCGTGCCCGTCTACAGGTCCAATGTAGTCTATGCCCATCTCTTCAAACAAAATTCCGGGAGTAACAAGCTTGAATGATTCCTCGACTCTTTTGGCGATGTATTTGGCACTCTCGCCAAGATTTTCGACAAAACTTTCCGTTGCTTTTTTGAATTTTTGGTAGGTGCTGCCAGCCATTGCGGAGCTTAAAATGCGGCTTATAGCACCGATTGGTTTGGCAATGCTCATCTCATTGTCGTTAAGGATGATAACCATCGGGTATTTACGCTCGCCTAGTTCATTGAGTGCTTCATAGACCATGCCCGCGCTCAACGCCCCATCTCCAATCATAACGACGGGGCGTCTTTGATCTTGCTCCTTTTTCAAAGCTATCGCTTTCGCTGCACCGACACCGAGTGAGATAGAGGTCGAGCTATGACCGGCGACGAAGTAGTCATGTTCGCTTTCCGAGGGTTTCGTGTAGCCGCTTATGCCTCCAAATCGGCGTAGCGTTTCAAACTCATCCCATCTTCCCGTCAGGAGTTTGTGTGCGTATGCCTGATGAGAAACATCGAAAATGAAGGGATCTTTTGCACTGTCGAAAACGGCATGCATGGCTACGATGAGCTCTGTTGCTCCAAGGGTAGAGCTAAGGTGCCCGCCGTTTTTACTGACAACTTCCAAGATGCGTCGGCGTATCTTTTCACATAAGAGTTCAAGCTCTTCTATGCTTTTGCCGTGAAGATTCATTTTTTCTTCTTTTGTTATTGCTTTATTCACTCAGTATTACTCTCTTTACTCTTTCAAATCTGTGAGGGATTTGTGCATCGATATTTTCAATATCGCTTATAGCAACAACCCCTCCTTCACTAATAGCCGCATCGGCAACGACTTTGACATGCGCAAGCTCCTGAAGCTTTGCAGAAACATAACTGAAATCTTTCGGATTGACTTTGAGTGTTATGCTCGAAGCCTCCTTGAGCTCCTCTATGAGTGATTCAGCCAGTGCTGTTGCGATTTTTTCCGAATGCTCGCTGAGTTCTACGTTTACAACCTCTTTGGCAATCTCTATAGCGGCACTAGTTAGCTCTTTTTTGACATTTTCCAGTGCATTATTATACTCCGAAGCTTTTGACTCAAGTTTAGAAATGGAGTCTGCAAAAAGATTTAAGGTTGATTCATAGTGTTGTTCACACTCCTTTTGTGCCTCCTCTTTTCCCTTGAGACGCCCCTCCTCGAATGCACTTTGGCGTATCTGTTCAAGCTCATGCTTGTGTTCTTCTTGCATCGCTTCAAGCTTCATCTGCAGTTTTATAAAATTCGAACTCATTTCATCCGTTTTTTTAAGTAAAGATTCTATGAGAGAATCTTTGGAACTCTCACTGCTTGGAGTAGATTGTGTGGTGGCAGCAGGAGCTTTTTCCTCTTGTGGTTCCTTTTGTTCTTGAGAAGGAGACTCCTTTCCAAAAGCATGCAAAGGGGGTTTTTTTGTCGATGAGCCTATAGCAAGGACTTTGAAACTGTATTTATCGATATTGTGTCGGCTTATAGACTCTTTCGATATTACTTCCGCCATTTTCTACTCTACCATTTCATCTGTTGATCCCATCTGGATCGTACCGGCTTCGGCAAGTTGGTTGACAATTTCGACAATGCGTCGCTGTGCGGCTTCAACCTCTTTCATTTTTACAGGACCCATAAACTGCATCTCTTCTATGAAAGCTTCTCGTGCCCGTTCACTCATTGCACTGAAAAACTTCTCTTTAAGCTCTTCAGGAGCAGATTTCAAAGCGAGCATCAAGTCTGCTTTGTCCACTGCTTTGAGTATCTCTATGATGGCATTTTTATCAAGTGTGACAATGTCTTCAAACGTAAACATCATCTCTTTGATTTGTTGAGCGAGTTCTTCGTCTATCTGCTCTATTTGAGCAAGGGTCGCTTTGGCGGCTTTGGCACCTAGACGGTTGAAGACATCTGCAACAGCTCTTGGACCACCGACTTCGACTTTGTAAGATGCTAGCGATTCGAGTTTGGATTCTAGTACGGCAGAGACACGTTTGATAACAGATGGCGAGATGTCACCGAGTTTTGCCATTCTCATAGCAACTTCGCTACGTAGTTCATCCGGAAAATATTGAAGTGTTTCTGCAGCTTCGGTTGGATCCATATGAGCGAGAATAAGCGCAATGGTTTGTGGGTGCTCGTTGACGATAAAGTCGGCAAGTTGTTGCGGTTTGATTTTGGAGAGGTAAGCAAAGTTTTGTTGATTTTGCATCGATTTGGAGAGCTTTTCAAGCACTTTTTTCGCCTCTTCTGGTCCAAGTGTTCTGTAAAGCAGCTCTCTTGCATACTCTAGTCCGCCGCTTGTAATGAACTGTCCGGATTGCAATATGGCATAGAACTCTTCAAGGACCGCCGTTGCAACGGCTTTATCCACTGTTTTATTGGCTGCTATATATTTGGAGATTTCGGTAATGGCCTCTATGTCCATATTGGCGAAAATGGCGCTGGTTATATCTTCTCCAAGCTGTACGAGCAAAATGGCGATTTTCTCGGCCATCGTCATCTCTTCGAATTGTGCTTGCTGTGCCGGTGTAAGCGTCATTTTCTGCTCCTTTATTTACCTATGTCTTTTGTATTTTCTTGCTCTTCAACAAGAAGGGCTTGAAG
>JALWLR010000162.1 GCA_027084065.1 Helicobacteraceae bacterium
ATGTAAATTTTGCAAAGGCTTTGAAAATCTTTTCTCTTTCAAAAAAAGAGGAATCCAGCAGCGGTTCGCGAATGGTAAAGTCATAGTCGAATTTTTCCGCAACAAAGAAGCTCCGCTTTAAAAGGGAACTTTGGTAAAACTCTACATAGCCTATGGGCTTTGGTGTAAATGGCTGAATTTTCAAAGCGTATTCATACGATTTTTTCGCTTTGGAATCACGGAAAAAAGTGTAGATGATGCGGCGAAGCAGGTTGGGCACTTGAAACGATTTGACAACAAGCTCTTTGTCTTTATGCTCTATAGTCTTGAGAATGTTTCTGGCTTTGTGAATGGTGTTTTCATTTGCATCGAAGTAGTTTTGGATGTTTGTCAAAAACTCCAAGTACTGTGGTTGTGTGAGTTCATAGCGCACGTTTTCAGGCATGGAAACTTCTTTTGTGTCTAGTAAAAATGTTGTATAATGTCCGAATCAAAAGCAAAAAATGCACTAGGAACCTTTGTTTTTTGTTTTGCATGTAAAAGTTTTGTAAAATTATATCGAATATATTTGAAAAATAGAGAGTACGGATGTATTGCAGCGGCTTTGCTGCATGAAAGAGAGGGTAAAAGTGTCATATATAGAAATAGAAAATCGAAAAATAGGTTCGGAGTATCCTCCGTTTGTCATTGTCGAAATAGGAATCAACCATGAGGGAAATCTGCAAACGGCTTTTGAAATGGTCGATGCCGCATGGAGAGCCGGAGCGGAAGTGATCAAGCACCAAACGCACGTCGTTGAGGATGAAATGAGCTCGGCGGCAAAAAAGGTTATTCCGGGAAACGCTTCGGTTTCCATCTATGAAATTATGCGTCGATGTGCATTGAACGAAGAGGATGAAATACGCCTTAAAGAGTATGTGGAATCCAAAGGGATGATCTATATGAGTACACCTTTTTCTCGTGCTGCTGCCGACAGACTTGAGCGTATGGGAGTAAGTGCTTACAAAATCGGTTCTGGGGAGTGTAACAACTATCCGCTTATCAGGCATATAGCTTCGTTTGGAAAACCGATGATTGTCAGCACAGGTATGAACGATATAGAGTCGGTTCGAAAAACGGTCGCCATATTGGAAGAGAAAGGCGTACCTTATGCTCTGCTGCATACGACGAACCTATACCCGACACCTGTACGTCTGGTACGCCTTGGGGCTATGGAGCAGCTCCAAAAAGAGTTTCCAAATGCCGTGATAGGACTCTCGGATCATACAACTTCAAACCGTGCATGTTTTGCCGCTACTGCCTTGGGTGCTTCGATTTTGGAGCGTCACTTTACAGATACAAAAGAGCGCCCCGGACCGGATATTATCAACTCTATGGACCCTATAGAGCTCAAAGAGTTGCTTATAGGTTCTCAAGAGATATGGCAGATGCTCGGCGGAGAGAAAAAGGCAGCCAAGGAGGAGCAAGTTACGATAGATTTTGCGTTTGCAACTGTCGTTACGACCAAGCCGGTTAAAAAAGGCGAAATTTTTACAAAAGAGAACCTGTGGGTCAAACGCCCAGGCACGGGAGCTATACATGCAGAACATTATGAATCGATTCTTGGCAAGCGGGCAACACGCGACATTAAAGAGGATGAACATATAGATTGGGACGATATAGATGGATAAAAAGAGAATCGTTTTTCTAACTGGTACACGGGCTGATTTTGGAAAAATGAAATCTTTGATGAAGATTACCCAAGAGGATGAGAACTTTGAAGTGCATATTTTTGCAACGGGTATGCATATGCTCGCCAAATATGGAAAAACCATACATGAAATTGAAAAATCCGGCTTTAAAAATATTTTTCCCTACATCAATCATGACGATATTGATCATATGGACAGGAATCTGGCAAAGACGATTGACGGTTTTTCTCACTATATTGCAGAAACGAAGCCGGATTTGATCGTCATTCACGGAGACAGGGTTGAAGCGTTAGCTGGTGCTATCGTGGGCAGTTTGAACAACATACTTGTTGCACATATAGAAGGCGGAGAGGTCTCTGGAACTATAGACGAGCTGATACGTCACTCCGTCTCGAAACTTTCTCATATTCATTTAGTTTCAAATGAGGAAGCCAAACAGCGTCTTATACAAATGGGTGAAGATAAAAAGAGCATATTTATAATCGGCAGTCCCGACTTGGACATTATGAATGCTTCGAATCTGCCTTTGCTCTCTTTTGTCAAAGAGTATTATGACATTCCGTTTCAAGAGTATGCCATTGTAATGTTTCATCCCGTAACAACGGAAGTGGAGAGGTTGAAAGAGGATGTAAAAGCGTTTGTGGATGCGTTGATAGAGAGCAAATTAAATTATATAGTTATCTATCCAAACAACGATGCCGGCTCAGACATAATACTACAAGAGTATGCCCGTTTAGAGAAGAATCCTCATTTTAAAATTTATCCCTCTTTGCGTTTTGAGTATTTTTTAGTGCTGCTAAAGCATGCGCGCTTTCTTATAGGAAATTCAAGTGCAGGCATTCGCGAAGCACCTTACTACGGCGTGCCAACTATCAACATAGGCAGTCGTCAAAACAACAGGGTGCGTTCTCAAAGTATTATCTCCGTACCATGTAAGAAAGAGGCAATTCACAAAGCCATAGAGACGGCTTTAAAAAAAGAGAAGGTAACAAAAGATGTCGATTTCGGCGATGGACAAAGCGATAAAAAGTTTCATCAGCTTCTACGAAGCGGCGTTATATGGAAAATATCGAAGCAAAAGCAGTTCAAGGATTTTGCATGAAATTTGTCTCTTTGATACCCGCACGGGGCGGTTCAAAAGGTTTGCCGAGAAAGAACATTCGCTCATTGTGTGACAAACCGCTTATAGCATGGAGCATTGAAGCGAGTTTGCAATCACGTTTGGTAGAGAAAACTTTTGTAAGTACAGATGATGAGGAGATAGCGGATGTCGCAAGGGAATATGGTGCGGAAGTCATTATGCGTCCGGCAGAACTCGCTTTAGATTCCACACCCACAGAGCCTGTCATTTTGGATGCGCTCGCACAGATTCCAAACTCCAAAGAGTATGACTTTTTGGTTTTGCTTCAGCCTACGTCACCTCTTAGAGATGCAAAAGATATAGATGCTTCCATCGGGTATCTTTACAAACATGAGGCGACGGGGCTTATCAGTGTGACGAAAATCGACAACAAAATCTTAAAAGCCTTGAAAAAAAATGAAAAGGGGTTTTTAGAAGGTATTGTCAATAATGACTATCCGTTTATGAGAAGACAGGATTTACCGAGTGTTTACATGCCAAACGGCGCTATCTACATTGTAAAAATAGAGGATTTTTTGAAAACACACCGTTTACTGACCGATAAAACTGTTGCATTCGAGATGGACGCAGAAAAAAGTTTCGACATCGATACGCTTGAAGATTTACAAGAGTGTCAAAAAATCATACAAAAAAGATGAGGCAAAATGGCTGAAGAGAAGAAAAAGAACATTTTCGTCATTCGTTCGCCGCTTCAGGTACTCAATGCCTATGAGGCGCAAAAACGTTTTGACCTCAAAAATATAATTTTTTTGGTAGTTGTCGGCAACCATAAAGAGAATGAAACACAAATTGGGCAGCTTTTGGAACTTGTTTCGCATGATGAAGTGATCTATCTGCATGGTGAGAGAAGTAAGTTTTTGGAGTATGTCAAAATTGTCTACAGGCTTAAAAAAGAGCGCTACAATGCTCTATTTTTAGGTAACTACAGCAATTTTGGCAAGATGCTTTTAGCGAATTTGAGATATGAGAAGAGTTATCTTATCGATGATGGAACGGTAACTATTATCGATCATAAAAAAATTATGCACCGTAAGGAGCGTATAGGTTTAAGAGATCTCAGATACCTTCTTGCCGGTTTAAAAATCTACAGACCAAAAGAGATGGCATTTTTTACGATGTTCGATCTTCAGCCAATAAAAAACGAAACCATTATCCAGC
>JALWLR010000163.1 GCA_027084065.1 Helicobacteraceae bacterium
CAAGTTGCTCTTCCACTTTTTTACGCATTTGCTGTACTTTTTCGACCAAGTCCTCATCCTCCTCTTCATCGAGATTGAGAAACGGCTTTTCAATGTCCTCTTCCTCTTTGGTTACCTCAAGCATCTTTTCGGCAAATGGGGTAATGACACGTTTGTAGAGGATGAAAAGAATAATTAGGACAATGATATACTTCAGCAATGAAGAAAACGGTGCAATGTACTTTTGCGTAAACTCCATAACCATGCCGAGTTTTTTATCTGTTGGTGTTGGTTCTGGTCGTTTGAACTGAAGATTTTGCACACTGACTTCATCGCCGCGTTTTGGATCTATGCCGATTGCACGGCTGACAAGTGAGGTAAGTGCGTCGATGTCGCTTTGACTTAGCGGTACATACTCGAGCTCTTCAGTTGGTTTTCCCTCTTTGTCAAGTTTTTGTTTGTACTTTCCGTCAACCAAAACAGCAGCTGTTATACGCTTGATCTTTGCAAACTCTCCTTTGATTACAGAAACCGTTTTTCCTACTTCATAGTTGGTAGTACCGGTGCTTTTTTCGTACTTCTCTTTAATTCTGTTCTCTTTCAACCCTTCAACGGGACCGATATTGCTAACTGTTCCTGGAACACCGCCAACCTCTTTTGGAGAGAAACCTTCGCGTTTTTCTTCCAGTGTCTGCTCGCTACGAACGACATTTTCTGGATCGTACTTTTCACTTGTGACGTTTTTTACAGAAAAGTCATAATCGACACTGACTTGTGCAACGACCTTGTCTTTTCCTCCGACAAATGGAGCGATAACGTCGATAATCTTTTTTTGAAGCTTTTTCTCCTCTTTGGTTTTGAAGTGCTGCTGCGCAACAGAGAGCTCACTCATACGAGCGGCTTCATCGTTGTCTCCAAGAATCTCGCCTTCACTGTCTACAAGCATGACATTTTCACTTTTGAGGCGCGGTACGGCTGCAGCGACAAGATTTTTAATGCCTCGTATCTGTTTTGGAGTCAGGCGGCGACCCTCTTTGAGTTTGATCATGACCGAAGCGGTCGGATCAGCCTGCTTGGAGATAAAAAGAGACTCTTTTGGTATGGCAAGACTGACACTTGCACTCTCAATTGGTTCAAGTGCGCTTATGGTTCTTGAGAGTTCTCCCTCTAAGGCTCTTTGATATTTGACGTTTTGGTCGAATTTCGTCGCTCCAAACTCCTGTTTGTCAAAAAGTTCAAACCCGACTCCGCCACTTTTTGGAATACCTTGCGCGGCTATCGCTATACGCTCTTTGTAAACAACATCTTTGGGAACTTTTATTGTGTTGTTCTCGCCAATTTTATAAGGAATGTTCTCTTTTTCTAGTTGCTCGATCACTTTGGCGGCATCACTGCTGGAGAGAGACTCGAACAAGACGGCATAGCCGTCGTTTTGTTTATTTTTTTCCGTGTAGACGACTAAAAAGATCAAAAAAGCAACAATACCGACAATCGCTCCGGCGATGATCATCTTTTGCTGTTTGCTGAGTTTGTCATACAGCGTGGCAAGTTGCGTAAAAAGTGCTTTAAAGTCCATCCACTATCCGTAAAATTATATTAGTTTGTCCAGCTCTTCAAAGAGTCTGTCGTTTTGTTTTGGTGTACCGACGGTTATTCTGATTGCGTTGAGATTGTAACTGCTTAAATCACGTACAATTATACCTTTTTTCAGAAGATTGTGCGAAACATCGGTGGAACTATTGTTGTTTTTTAAAAGAAAAGTAACGAAATTCGTATAGCTAGGAATAATCTCAATACATTTTTTCGCAGCAAACTCTTCATAGCGACGCATCTGCTGAAAATTTTTTTCGATGCTGCTTTGGACGAACTCCTGATCTTCTAAAGCGGCTTGCGCAGCGGTTAGTGAGAGTGTCGTGACATTAAATGGTGGACGAAGCTTATAGAGTGCTTGAATGATTTTTCGTGAAGCTATGCCGTATCCCACACGCATGCCTCCAAGTCCGTATGCTTTGGAAAAAGTTCCTAAGTAGAGAACATTGTCATATTTTTGAAGTAGCTCTTTTGGAGTGACATGTTTGGAAGCGTTTTTGTAGGCGGCATATTCCATATAAGCTCCATCAACGACGACTAGAGTATCACTGTCGATTTTATCTAAAAAGTGCATCAAAGCACTTTTGTCTATCGCGTCGCCGGTAGGGTTGTTGGGTGTACACAAAAAGATTAAAGCAGGATGCTCTTTTTGATAGAGTTCGTAAAATTCATCGAGATTGTGCTCACGTGAGGATGTACGGATGATTTTTGTTCCTACCTGCTTGGCATAGATTTCATACATGGCGAAGGTAACGCTGTTGATGAGAATGGCGTTGTCTTTATTCGCTTTTGCATGTATGGCAAACTCTATGACTTGATCACTGCCACTGCCGATGATAATGTTCTTTGAATCAACGTCAAAGTGTTTTCCCAGACGCTCTTTGAGTTCATGCATACTGTCATCGGGGTACATATACATCTCATGTACGCGACTTGCTACCGCTTCTTGAACTTTTGTGCTGACACCGTAAGGATTTTCATTTGATGCAAGTTTGACAATATTTTTAGGATCGATTCCAAATTCACGAACGACAAGTTCTATGGGCTTGCCGGCTTCGTAGGTTTTTATGTTTTTTAGGGTTTCGTTGAAGTGCATTAGTGTCCTGTCCTTTCTTTTGGGCTTAGAGCCGTTTTTTTCTCGACTTGCTGCATCGCTATAAAAGGTGCGATGGCTATGAATGCGATCATTACGATAAAAAAGAGCAGGTAGATTCCTAACGCTTTTTTACTTTTTTCATTCTTCTCCATCAGGTTCTTCTCCTCTTGCATAACTACCAAGCCAGCTGATTTCATCGGCATGCTTTTGGATGACTTTTTTTACATTTTCATCATCGATGTGACCGTAAAAATCTATGAAAAACCAGTATCCAAATCCATCCTTGTCGCGAGAAGGGCGAGACTCTATTTTGCTGAGATTGATCTTTGCTTCATCAAAATCACTTAGAAAGTGAACGAGACTGCCCGCTTCATGCGCATCTTTGAGCTTTGCGAGAATGCTAGTTTTGTCATCGCCGCTTGGAGCATTCTTAAAGTCGCTGAGAATGACGAAACGGGTTGTATTATTATGAACATCTTCAATATTTTCAAACAGAACAGGAACGCCGTAGAGCTTTGCCGCTATATGGGAACAGATGGCGGCGGATTCTTCATCTTTACTTGCCAAAATCGCCGCTTTAGCGGTCGATTCTACGGGGATTTGCTCCACGTTGCCAAGTCCGTATTCGGTAAGAAATTCTCGACACTCTCCAAATCCTTTGTCTTTGGAGTAGATGCGCTTTATATCTTTGATGGATTTCGCTTTGGTAGCAAAAGAGATATGAATGGGCATATAGAGTTCGGAGACAATCTTGACATCGCTTCTTGCAAGCAAATCAAGTGTCTCTCCAACAACTCCATCACGCGAGTTTTCAATGGGGACGACACCGAACTTGGCTCGTTTTGCTTCAAGCTCTTTGAATACGGCTTCAATCGAGTTAAGCGATATATACTCGCTCATCGCTCCAAAACGGCTCTCTGCTGCTTGATGGGTAAATGTTCCTTCCGGCCCGAGATATGCAACTTTTTCCGGACGTTCCAGGTTACGCGCAACGGCGAAAATTTCAAGAAAAATTGCCTCTATAGCACTTTTATTCAGCAGTCCGCCTTGCTCTTTGGAGAGTTTGCTTAAACGCTCTATAATCTCTTTTTCTCTTTCTGGACGGTAGATGGCACCGCCGGAACTGTTTTTTATCTCTCCGACTCTGTGGACGATTTTCATTCGTTCATTCAGCAGAGTGAGTACTTCATCATCTATTTTGTCGATAGCCTCACGGCACTCTTGAAGTGTTTTATACTCTTTATTCATAGCAGTTTACCTATATTGTGTACGACTCTATCCGGT
>JALWLR010000164.1 GCA_027084065.1 Helicobacteraceae bacterium
GCCGTTCCCAGGGTTGCCACCGTATTATCAAATCCCGCTTGATGCAGCATCACGACATCGAGGTAGCCTTCTGTAACTATCATCTCTTTTTTCTTGTAAATCGCGTTGCGTGCAAGATTGTAGGCATACAGCAGGCGCGACTTGTTAAAAAGGGGTGTTTCAGGGGAGTTGACGTATTTTGCCTGATGACCGGTTATGGTTCTACCGCCAAAGCCGACAACCATACCGCTTGGAGAGTGAATCGGGAAAGTGATGCGTTCGATGAATCGTGCATAGACCTTCTCTCCATCTTGTCCGACAATGCCGAGTTTTACGGCATCTTGCATAGAAAAGTAGTGTGCTTTGATCCACTCTATCGTCTGTTTCGAACTTGGTGCGTAGCCGATTCCAAATTTTTCGATGGAACTTTCATAAACGCCTCTTTCTTGCAAATAGCGTATTGCCGTTTGGTTGTGCGGCAGAAGTGACTGATAGTAGTCGTTGATTTTTTGGAGAAGGTCAAGGTTTTGTTTTTTTTGCGTCGTTGTGTACTGCAGTGTGAAGCCGTAGGTTGAAGCGAGCTTCTCTATGGCTTCTGGGTAGCTGAGGTGTTCATACTCCATAACAAACTTGATGGCATCTCCGCCCGCTCCGCATCCAAAACAGTGAAAAATCTGCTTTTGGGGACTGACGACGAAGGAGGGGGATTTCTCATCATGGAAGGGACAGGGTGCTTTGAAGTTCGCACCTGCTTTTCGCAGCTCTATGTAGCTGCCTACGACATCGACGATGTCAAGACGCGCTTTGAGTGCTTCTATGGACTCTTGTGCTATCATCGCTCAAGCTCTTTTTCCTGCTTTGCCAGCCATGCAAAAAGCTCCGCTACGATCTGGTACAATTCGGCGGGAATTTCACTCTCTATCTCCATATCAAGTAGTGAATTCACAAGTGCTTCGTTGGCAAAGAGAGGGATGTCGAACTCTTTTGCTTTTTGGATTATCTTTTGGGCAAGCAGACCCTTTCCTTTTGCTAAAAGTTTTGGTGCGGCATCTTGTGAGGCGTTGTATTGTAAAGCGGCAGCTTTTTGGCTTGTGTCTTTCATCTTTTTAGTATAACAAAGTTGGTATAATAGAGGGATTAATACAAAGAGGGCATCATGAAACATTTAACATTTTTGCTTGAGGATGACCACGCCTACACCAAAGCCAAAAAGAAAGCGGCAAAGAAAAAGTACAGTGCTGTTTTGTTGCAGTTGTACACCTCATTGCTTGATGCGAAAAAAATCAAAAAGATTCTCAAAAAACTTCAAAAGGATTTTCCAAAAGCCATTATAGTCGGAGCGACGACGGCAGGAGAGATTTCACATGCAAAAATCTACAAAAACAATAGTGTTATCAGCCTTTCGCTTTTTCGTCATACTCATGTACGCAGCCTCTATACTCCGACAACCGACGCGCTACATGCAAAAGAGATAGCATCCTCCCTGTTTCGACCCGATACAAAAGCTGCAGTCATTTTGAGTGAAGGGCTTTATGGAGAGGATTATGAGGGCTTTATTCATACTCTGCATGATACTCGTCCGGATGTACTCATCGCCGGCGGTCTTGCGGCAGATACATTTAAACTCAAGCAGTCTTATGTTTTTAAAGGTAGCTCTTTGTATGATAAAGGCTCCGTAGTTATCGCCTTTTCGGGCAAAAAACTCTACGCCGACAACCGCTACAATCTCAACTGGTATGCCGTAGGCAAGGAGTTTACGATAACCAAAGCACACGGAAAAACGATTGAGGAGATTGACGGCCAAAACGCTTATACGCTCTTTAAGCAGTACCTCGGCAAAGATATTTTCGATAAAAAGCAGATCGCTCTGCCTGATTTTCAGCTGCTTTACAAAGAGGGTTCGACGGTTATATCAAGAACACCTATGAAAACATCGCATAAAGCCATTCGCTTTGCAGCACCCATTAAAGAGGGACAAAAAGTGCGCTTTGGTTTTTCCAATGCCGCTTCGGTCATTTCCGGAGCGAATGAAATCAGCTCCGTTGTCGCGCAGCATCCCGCTCAGGCTATTTACATCTTTTCTTGTATAGCAAGAAAGATGCTTCTTGGAGAGGTGCTAGAAAACGAGTTTCGCGCTTTTGAGGCCATCGCTCCAACGGCCGGTTTTTTTACCTATGGAGAGTTTTACAGTACCGGAGATAGCAACGCACTGCTGAATTGTACGACGACGATGCTGATTTTGTCGGAGAAGAAACAGAAAAAAAAGCCGACCCCTTTACCGAAAACTCTTCGTAACAAGACGCAGGATAACCTGACTTTCAAGGCGTTGACCCATTTCATACAGCAGACATCAAGTGAGCTTGATTCCAACATTAAACTACTTGAGCAGTACAAAGAGATTGTCGATGAGGCGTTTATTGTCGTAAAGACCGACACACAGGGGCGTATAACCTACATTAACGACAACTTCTGTAAACTCAGCGGATGCCAAACGAAAAAGATGAATGGAAAAATCTACTCTTTGCTATCACCGGATAAAACGCATCCACTTTCAAAGGAGATTTTACAAACACTCAAAAAAGGGGGTATTTGGCGCGGTCAGGTCATAGAGAACTCTCTTGATGGCTCTACGCACTATCTTGACACGACTATTATGCCCATTTTGGATGAAACACTTCAGGTTCAGGAGTATATTGCCGTCTTTAGAGATGTAACGCAAGAGGTACTTTCGAAAAAACGACTCAAAGAGAGCAAGCGCTTTATCCGTGCCGTTTTCGATAATCAAGACAGTATTTTGATTTCTACTTCGAAAGCTCATAAAACCAAAATGATCAATCAAAAATTTTTCGATTATTTCGATTTTGAAGGTTTTGAGGAGTATCGAAGTCGGCATGAGTGCATAGGCGAACTCTTCCTCAAAGAGGAGGGGTATGTCCATCCAGATACCCATCCAAACTGGCTGGAGATGTTGGCAAAGAGCGATAAAACGGACTATAAAGTCAAAATGAAAACGCGTAACGGCGACATTCGTACCTTCAGCATCAAAGTTGGAATCGTTGAAGAGGAGTATATCATCAACCTACATGACATCACGACGCTAGAGGAGGCAGTACGTAAAGCCAACCAGAGTGAAAAGGCAAAATCCCGTTTTCTAGCAAATATGTCACATGAAATTCGTACTCCTTTAAATGGGATTTTAGGATTTATCGAGCTGCTGGAAGAGGAGAAAGATGAGAACAAACGCAAGGAGTATGTAGAGATTATCAAAAAAAGCGGTACGTTGTTGTTGCATATTGTCAATGACATCTTGGACTTTTCCAAAATAGAAAGCGGCGAAATTCAGCTACAACTCCAAAGTGCGCGCCTCAAAGAGGAGCTCTCCTCCATCGCTTTGAACTTTGTCTCCATTGCACATGCAAAACAGCTTCAGTATCACATCCGCATAGATGAGCGTCTTCCAAGTTACCTTGTATGTGATATTCAGCGCTTAAAACAGGTGGTTGCCAACCTGCTTGGCAATGCTATTAAATTTACTCCAGAGCATGGAGAAGTTCTTTTTGAAGTAAATCTTGTCTCTAGTAGCGCTGCACATGCAGAACTCTTTTTTCGCATCAAAGACAGCGGTATCGGCATTCCCAAAGAGAAGCAAGAGCTCATTTTTCAGCCATTCGCTCAGGCGGACGACTCCATAGACAAACGCTACGGCGGTACCGGTCTTGGGCTTTCGATCTGTAATCAGTATCTCTCATTGATGGGCTCAAAACTTGAACTTGTCAGTAAAGAGGGGGTTGGCAGCGACTTTTTCTTTACATTGACACTCCCCATAGCCAAACCATCCGATGTGCAGTCGCTACCAACAGAGCCGAGCTTGCCGCTACCACAAGGAGGGCATCGTGTGCTCATAGCCGAGGATAACGAGACTAATAGAATGCTCATTTCGATTATGCTCAAGAAAAAGGGCAT
>JALWLR010000165.1 GCA_027084065.1 Helicobacteraceae bacterium
CTTTTTGGAGAGTTGCAAAAAGGGGGCAAAGTGCAAGTGGATGCAGATGAAAAGTCACTCAAACTCTATTTTGTTTCGTTGGATGATTTGATACTTGTAGATGATAGTGATACCACAGCTTAACCGTTATGTTATAGAGTTTCCACACCCAAGCAGTGCTTCCCAAGAGGGCATTGTGGCATGGGGTGGTGATTTGACACCCAGTCGCATTGTTCGTGCCTATCAGGAAGGGATTTTCCCTTGGTATTCCAAGCAGGACCCCATTTTATGGTGGAGTCCCGATCCTCGCTTTATTATGGAACTGGATGAATTTCGTCTCTCTCGTAGCCTAAAAAAATCTCTAAAAAAGTTTCATTACAAAATAGATGCCGATTTCTCCAGCGTTATACGTTCTTGTGCGGCTGCACCAAGAGAGGGACAAAACGGTACATGGATTTTGCCTGAGGTTGTAGAGGCGTATGAGACACTGCACTCTTTGGGTGTTGCACACTCTGTTGAGAGCTATTATGAGGGAGAACTGGTTGGGGGACTCTACGGTGTCGCCGTGGGCGGTGTTTTTTGTGGAGAGAGTATGTTTTCCAAAAGAAGTGATGCATCTAAAGCTGCTTACTATGTGCTTGTACAGCATTTGAAAAAATGGGGATACAGCTTTGTAGATTGTCAGGTACCCACTCCCCATTTAGCTTCTTTGGGAGCTAAAGAGGTGCCGCGCGAGCTCTTTTTGAAGCGGCTTTATGAAGTTAGGTACGATCTTCTTTCGCATGCATGGGAGATAGATGAAAATCTCGTCGCTGCGATTTTGGGAAAGAAAGAGTAAAACTAGCTCTGTTTTAGGCTCTCTTCGTCATAAACCTGTTGCATTTTGACTCTTAGCTCTTTGAGCCAGTTTTCGTTTTTTTCATCGGCAATGAAGGAGTCAAGAAAAACAGCGCGCATAGTCCGCGGTGTATAGGAGAAGGTTTTGATGTCGTAGCACTCTGCCGTTCCTATGAGGACGACGGGCTGGACTCTTAGTTTGTATTTGTCTGCAATGATTTTCGCTCCATTTTTAAAAGGAAGCATTTTTTGGCTTCTACTTCGTGTTCCTTCGGGAAAAATGGCAATCGTTTTACCTTTGTCGAGTCTCTCTTTTGCATCCTTAAGCAATTTGAGTAAAGATTTTTTGTTTTCCCTTTCTACTGGTATATCTTCGGGAAGTTTGAGTGCCAAGCCGAAAAAAGGGACATCAAAAAGCTCTTTTTTTGCAACCCAAGCCAGCTCTTTTTTTGTTACAAGCTCCATGACTTCGATGTCTATATCGCTTCGGTGGTTGAGTAGAAACATTTGTGTAGCAGGATCCTCTTTCCCTTTTGTTTCTATCTTAAATCCGGTCATAAAATGGATGAATTTTGCTGCTATTTTTTGAGACCTTGGTGCTTTGAAAAAAGGAAAAATAACAATAGAAAGTGTAAGCGCTATGAAAATTATGAGCGTTGCATAGAGCCATCTAACGTGCGCAAAGATCTTCATTGCTTATCCATCCTATTTTTTTATTTGGAAGCTCTATTTTTACATACCCTTTTGTTTCTCCTATTTTGGTCAGTTTTACGGGGTGCTTGGTTATCTCAAATACGGTACCGTTTTCCAAAGGTAAAATTTTGATTTTTGTATTCTCTTTGATGCATATCTTTTCTTGCGGTATAAGGAGGTAGAAAATATAAAAAGCCGGTAAAACAATTAAAGCTATATAGATATAACGACCTCTCCACAGTAGTAAAATGACACCCAAAAAGATGACGCCGGCTGCTGCAAAAAGTTTGAAACGTTTTTTAGAGTTGTCTTTTGGTTTTAGATCACTTTGTGTAGCGACTCTGTCTTCTTGGACTATAATGGGAATTCCAAGTGTGACAAAATCGTTTTTTTCAAGGTTGAAGTAGGAGAAGAGAAGATTTTCGATTTTTTTGTCGATCACGGCATAGTAGATCATACGGGAGAGGTCAATGTTGTCGTTGAGTGACTCAAATCCCTGTGATACTGCATGTGGAAGATGAAAATCTTTTAAAAATGTCTCTTTTGCCTGTGCTACAAAGACGATAATGTTATGTGTGTCGTCATAAGTGGTTGTTTTGTAGTTTTTTATGACAAAATCTTTGGCGATGATATTGCAAAAATCTTTACGTGGATTGAGTTTTATGGTTTCGATTCTTTTTCCGCGAAGGATCGTTTTTCTGTAGGGTGTTGCAAAATAATCGATTAACGTAGCCTCGATGTCGGGTAGTTTGACATGCGTGCCGGTCGCTCGAAACCAGAATGTATCGTAAAAAGCGTGCTCTTTTTCTTGTCTATAGGGAATGCCGCCGTTTAGAATTTGGACATCTTTGGCATTAAAAAGCCGGTACTCTATATCTTCAAAGTCTTTTATGACGCTGAGTGTTCGTATGGTTACGGAAAAAAGCTCCCCTTTGATAAGGCGCTTTGGCAGCTCGACATAGTTGAGATAGAGAACCTTTTTTTGAACTTCATTTGCACTATCAGGTTTTGTTTCGTTCGATGCAAAAAGCTTTGGTGTCGCAAATGCAATGCTGCATAAAAGTAAGGCAAATGCGACAAACCGGTAAAACACTACGCTAAAAATCCCTCAAGCATCGCTATGCCGTCATCGCTTCCAAGGAGTTTTTCCATAGCACGCTCTGGATGAGGCATAAGACCGAAGATGTTTTTTTCTTTATTGCATACACCTGCAATGGAAGCTACGCTCCCGTTAGGATTGAGTTCGTTTCCGTTTGCGTCACAGTATGTCAAAAGTACTTGATTGTTGTCCCATAGTGACTTAAGACCCTCTTCATCTATATAGTAGTTCCCGTCATGATGCGCAATAGGGATGTTGACAATATCCCCGACATTTAATTTTTTAAGAAAGTCGTTATCGTTGTTTTCCACTTTGAGATGATGATGTTTTGAGAGGAAGTGAAGATGTTCGTTTCGCTTCAATGCTCCCGGAAGCATACGAGCTTCTGTAAGAATTTGAAAACCGTTACATATACCCAGTACTTTCCCTCCTTTTTTTGCATACTCTGCTACGGCTTTCATGATAGGAGAGAATTTAGCTATGGCACCGCTGCGAAGATAATCCCCGTAACTAAAACCTCCCGCAACGACGACTAAGTCGGTATCCGGCGCTATAGCGGTGTCTTTGTGCCAGATTATTTCCGTTTGGGCTCCTAGCTTTTTAAACGCATACTGAGTATCATACTCACAGTTGGTACCTGGAAACTGTAAAACTCCTACTTTCATTTCTCTATCTCGATAGTATAGTCTTCAATGACGGTGTTTGCAAGCAGCTCTTCGCACATTGTTTCTACATCTTTTTTCGCTTTTTCAATATTTTCTTCATCTAGTTGCAGAACAATCTGTTTGCCGACACGGACATCTTTGACATTCTCAAAGTGTAAAGAGGAGAGGGCGTGATGCACCGCTTTTCCCTGAGAATCAAGAACTCCCGGTTTTAAAAATACGTTTACTATCGCTTTCATTGTCTTCCTTATTTTTGAATTCGTTTGAGTACTTCTTCGTACGCTTCTAGCAGCCCGCCAAGTCCTTGACGAAATCTGTCCTTGTCCATTTTTTCGTTTGTATCTGCATCCCAAAGTCGGAAGTTGTCCGGGCTTAGCTCGTCTATAAGAATGATATTGTCGTTTTTGTCTCGACCAAACTCAAGTTTGAAATCGACAAGTTTCAATCCTGCTTCGGCATAAAAATCACTGAGAAATTTATTGATTTTGCGTGCCATATAGCGTATGTATTCCAGTTCACTTTCATCTTTGACCAGTTCAAGAATCAGGCAGTGTTGATCATTGAGTTTTGGGTCTCCTAGTTCATCATTTTTGTAATCAAACTCTACAAGAGTAAAAGGAAGTACTTTGCCGTCTTCTATACCAAGATTTCTGC
>JALWLR010000166.1 GCA_027084065.1 Helicobacteraceae bacterium
TAGTAAATAGGCTTTCGTGAGAGGTCGTAAGAGTTGTATTCGAGTGTTTTAAATGCGAAGGTACGATACTTTTCATCTCCCAAAAGGCTTGCAAGACTTAAAAGATTGTCAATCATGATGGCTATGCTACTTGTGTAAGTAGCATCGTAAAGTTCCGCTTTTGTCTGAAAATCCCCTTTGGAAAAGTACCAGACGCCTTTGTCGAAAAATTCTCCGAGTGCCAGATTGACAAATCGTTGTGCTTGAATCAGATACAACTCGTCAAAACTTTTCTCATAGGCGTTGATGAGCGCTTTTGCCAAAAATGCGTAGTCCTCCAAAAAAGCCTCGACTTTTGGCTTTTTCCCAAGAAGTGTCGTATGGTAGAGTCGTTCTGAGTCCCACATCGTCTCCAGCAGTTTTTCCAAACTTCGGAGTGCTTTTTCTTTATATATTGGCTCTAAAGCGCCAAGGTCTAAAAGAGCATCGATATACATTGCATTCCATGAGGTTTGGATCTTTTTATCTATAAAAGGGTAGGCTCTTTTTTTTCGAAGCTCTTTTAAAACGGTTTTTATTTTACTCCACTCTTTTGGCAGCTCCTTTTCTATATGGACAATACTTTTGCCCGCTTCGAAATTTCCATGGGGAGTAATGGAAATTGCTGAGAGAATTTTGTCGATATTTTCAAAGCCGGCTTTTTGCAAAGCAGTGTAAGCCTCATCATAGTCATAGATAAAGTAGGTTCCCTCTTCGCCTTCACTGTCAGCGTCACTTGCACTGTAGTAAAGGTCGTTTTCTTGCATCTTCTCATCAATGAAGGTCGCAATTTCAAGTGCAATGCGTTTGTATTTTTCCATGCCGTAAGTCAAGTAGGCTTTGATGAAAACTTTCATCATAAGTGCATTGTCATAGAGCATTTTTTCAAAATGAGGTACAAGCCACTTTTCATCGACACTGTAGCGGCAAAATCCACCGTCTATAAGATCGTACATGCCTCCTTTTGTCATTTCATCCAAAGTGGTTTGTACCATTGCACGAATAGCTTTGTCGTTAAAGAGCCGATCCATATCTATAAGCGCTAAAAGAGTTGAAGCCTGCGGGAATTTCGGCTTGTGGCTGAAGCCGCCGTAAGAGGTGTCATAGTTGTTTTTTGCCTGAAGAAGAAAGTTTTTGTAAATATCCTCTTTTAAAACGGTTGCTTCTTTGGGATGGGAGATATTTTTTATAAACCCTTCTATCTCTTCGGCATTTTCAAAAAGTTTCGGGTCATGTTCCGCTACTTTTTGGGCTATGAGCTTTGTCAGTTCTAAAAATCCCATTCCCTCTACACTCCCTTGTCTGCTATGTTTTGGAATGTAGGTTCCTGCGAAGAAAGGTTTGTTTTGTGGGGTACAAAAAATGGAAGTCGGCCATCCTCCCGGCCGGCGGTTAAGCAGCATATGAACCTCTTGGTAGAATTTATCTATGTCCGGGCGCTCTTCTTTGTCGACTTTGATACTGATAAAGTGGTCGTTGAGGATTTTGGCACACTCTTTGTCTTCGAAAACCTCTTTTTCCATAACGTGGCACCAATGGCAGGAGCTGTAACCGATGGAGATAAAAATAGGTTTGTTCTCCTTTTTTGCTCGCTCAAACGCTTCTTCACACCATGGCCACCACTCTACTGGGTTGTTTGCATGTTGTTGCAGATAGGGGGAGTCTTCATGTATGAGTCTATTTGGCATCTTTTCTCTCTTTTTTTCTTTGTATTATAGTGATTTTTTTTTAGTTTATCATTAGCAAAAAAAATTGTGTCACACTTTTGAAGCAAAATATAATCAAAGTTGAAATATAATTCTCCAACTTGTTCCCTCTTTATAAAAAGGCGGAAAAATCACAATTATCGGAGACTCTAGAATTGGAAGAGTGGTATAAAAAAATTACGAATGCGCAGTCGCTTGAAGAGATAGAAGAGATTCGGATTGCAGTATTTGGAAAAAAGGGAATTCTTGCAAAAGAGTTCGCAAAGATGAAGTCCGTGCCAAATGAAGAGAAAGCGGCATTTGCCAAAGGTCTCAACGAGCACAAAGCCAAGTTGATGGAAGCACTTAATCATAAAAAAGAGGAGCTTTCATTGGCGGCTTTGGAAAAAGCGATGAAAGAAGAGGCACTGGATGTTACGCTCTATAGTGTTCAAAGTACGACAGGCGCTTTGCATCCGGTCATGGAGACGATGGATAAAATCGTAGAATACTTCGTCAGTATGAACTTTTCGGTCAATACCGGTAGTATGGTAGAGGATGATTTTCATAACTTCGAAGCTTTGAACCTACCAAAATACCATCCTGCCCGTGACATGCAAGATACTTTCTACTTCAAAGATGAACTTCTGCTAAGAACGCATACCTCTCCCGTACAGATACGTACGATGAAAAACACACGCCCACCCATTCGTATGATTGCACCGGGTGCCGTTTTTAGACGGGATTATGACTTGACGCATACACCGATGTTCCATCAGGTCGAGGGATTGGTTGTAGATGCCTCTTCGAAAGTCTCTTTTGCAAATTTGAAGTTTATTTTGGAAGATTTTTTAAAATATATGTTTGGAGAGGTCGAAGTGCGTTTTCGACCAAGCTTTTTTCCGTTTACCGAACCGAGTGCGGAGGTAGACATCAGCTGTGTTTTCTGTGAGGGAAAAGGGTGCCGTGTTTGCTCTCATACCGGATGGCTCGAAGTCCTTGGGTGCGGCATAGTCGATCCGAATGTTTTTGAAGCAGTCGGGTATGAAAATGTAAGCGGGTACGCTTTTGGATTGGGTGTAGAGCGTTTTGCTATGCTTATACACCGAATCGGAGATTTACGAAGTCTGTTTGAAGCGGATATGAAACTACTGGAGCAGTTTGCATGATAATTACGAAGAGTTGGTTGAACGAGTGGATCGAGATAGAAGATATTGCAACGGATGTGATTGCAAAAACATTGAACTCCATCGGGTTGGAGGTAGATCGTCTCGTCGAATATAGAATGCCAAAAAAGGTCGTTTTTGGAAAGGTGCTTTCTTGTGAAAAACATCCCGATGCGGACAAACTCAATGTATGTCAGGTGGACATAGGTACCGGTGTACGCCAGATAGTCTGTGGGGCTAAGAATGTGCGCGCGGGATTGGATGTAGTCGTAGCGACTATCGGTGCAGAGCTGCCAAACGGTATGAAAATCAAGCATGCCGTTTTGCGCGGTGTGGAGAGTGAGGGGATGATCTGCTCGGCAAAAGAGATAGGACTGCCTGATTTTACCGAAGGCATCATCGAAGTAGATGATTCTATCAAACCGTATGAGATAGGAGAGGAGATCGCAAACAATCCCTATTTCAACGATGACCTTATAGAGATAGAACTTACAGCAAACAGAGGGGACTGTTTGAGTATTCGCGGTGTTGCACGTGATTTGAGTGCGGCATTTAACAGACCGCTTAAAGATAACTCCATAGAGGAGTTTGCGGACAAGAAGCTTGGTATTGGAAGAGTGTTCTCTTTGGAGCATAAAAACAACCTGGATGTAAGTCTGCTTTATAAAGCGGTAGAGCTTAAAAATATAGCTTTGCCGCTGCTTGTTGATCTACGTCTGGCGCAGATTGAAGAGCGATTTGAGAAAGATGTGGAGTCGCTTGTCTATTATGTAACGCATGCTACAGGTGTGATTTTGCGTGCATACGATCATGACTTTTTCAAAGATGAAAGTGCCGATATAGCAAAAGCGAAACTTGAAAAAGAGGATGGTTTTGTCAAACTCTATGCCAAAGAGAAGCTCGCATCTATTGTAGGCGTACTGCAAACGGAGGAGTCAAAAGCAAAAGAGAGCGAAGCAACGGCGATTTTAGAAGCGAGCTATATCGCTCCGGAGAAAATATCGCGAAGTATGATGGAAAAGAAGCTTC
>JALWLR010000167.1 GCA_027084065.1 Helicobacteraceae bacterium
TTGCTAAAAAGTACCAGATTCTCGTCATTTCCCACCAGCCGCAGCTTACTTCTCAAGGCGAACAACACTTTCTTGTCTTTAAAGATGAAAAAGGCGTTTCACATGTAGAAGAACTCTCTATGGATCGTAGAATCGAAGAGATAGCGCGCATTGTCAGCGGAGCTGAGATAACTCAAGAAGCGTTGGGGTTTGCAAAGCAGCTGATGAAACTTAAAACAACAAATGAAAACGCATAATAGCCTCTTAAGTTCTATGTCACTATAATTCTGCATGACTTTATGCTACCTTTATAATAAAACTATTTCATATACCCATATCGATGCGTTGCTTGCTTGTTTCGATGAAAGCGAGCGTATCGAATTCAACACCTCCATATGTGAAAAGGAACATGCCGTTTACATAGTTGATGCCGGTGAACTAACAAAAGATCAGGCATCACTTTTACGGGCTTTTTTCAGCTCACGAAGCAATGTGCTCATCTTTTTCATTTTACCAAAAAGACCGGGAGCGGCATTTTACCAGTTAGCCTACCTTTTAAAAGTAAAATCCATCATTTCACCCACTCAAGATGCAGTGAGTGTTTCTTCTCTCATCAAGAACGCTTATGCTACTTCTATGCAGGAGACAAAAAGCCTCTATGTCGGTAGTTTCGTTAATGAAGCGCTATGCTATATGATCTTTAAAAACAAAAAGCTTCATTATGCAAGTGAAACACTTTTGAAAAATTTTCAGTGCACCTCTTTGGAAGAACTAGAAAGTAAAATCTGTGTAAAACTTCCTGTAGATGAACTTTTACAAACAAAAAATCAGACCATTATAAACGGCAGTTTTTTTGATAAAGAGAAGTTAGACATCGTTCGAAGCATTAACAAGAAAGAGGAGCATCTCATCATCCTTGAGCGCTTCGCTTTTGCGGATTTGCATTGTAGTAAAGAGGAGACGCTCAGTACACGCCTAAAACTCATCGACTTTTTAAAAGAGCGCTTGGCAAATGAAAAGGAAAAGTCCTATATAGCCATCGCCATCAAAATAGTCAATTTCAAAAAAATCAGTCATCTTATAGGCAAGTCAGAGCTAGAAGAATTCATTCAAACATTGGTACAAAAAACGAAACTGCTACTTCAGGATTATCTTGTCTTTTCGGAGTATTATCCAGACTTTTTCGTCACTCTTTATAAAGACAAAAGCTTTGAAGATGTCGAGCGACATGCAGAAAAGATTTATAAAGAATTAGAGAGTTTCACGGAGCGTTTTGCCTTTAAAGTAGAGATCGCTCTCCACGTTCTTCGGATAGATGCTTTGGATCTTGGCACTGTTTTGACTCTTTTTGATGCTATTCGAAATAATTCCCTCTCAAAAAAAGAGATTCAAGAGAGAAATGTTCGCTATATCAGCCGATATAAAAAAGATATGAGTGATAAAGAGATTGTATCGCTGCTTTTAAACGATTCTTACATCAATGATAGCGATATAAAGCTTGTAAACATCTACAAAGGGATGATAATCGATTCGCCCACTAAAATAATCAAACGTGAGCACAATGCCATTTACGTTATAGTCAAACAGATTCAAGGAGCTGTTTTGAGTCTGCAAAAAGAGACATATATTCACTCTGACGCTTTCGAAAAAGAGATAAAAGCCAAAGTCGTTTTTGTAGACAGAAAGCGAAAACTCGCAAAACTGACGAATTTTAAAGTTGTAGATTATGACATGTCACGTTTACAAGAGAATAGTCGCGTAGATTTTGCAAAAAAGACAAAAGCGGTGCTCTCTTTAACCAGAACGAAAGTTTCGGCGGAAATTCTTGACATTTCCGCCAACTCCATTCGTTTGAAACTCGGAAAAATAAAAATGATAGACAGACTGCTTGAGAAAAAAATAGAGATAAATTTTGTACTTCCTACTAAACGCACAAGAGAAAAAGAGATCCAAATCCACGATACTGTTCGGGTCATAAGCATACAAAAGCAAGAAGATGCTACCCTCATAGTATGTGAATTCGATCCTGGAAGTCAGTATAGACGCTTTATACTAGAGTATGTTCATACGCGGCAAATCGAGATTGTCGAGGAGCTGAAAAAACTGGTTTACTGATTAAAATTTTATCGATATAATTTTACAAATAAAGAGGAAAAAAATGATAATCGATACACATATTCATTTAGATGACGAAAGATATAAAGAGGACTTGGATGAAGTTATTCGCAGAGCCAAAGAGGGTGGGGTGGAGCGTTTTATCATTCCCGGAGCAGATCCTCAAACATTGGAGCGTGCCGTTGAAATAGCTCAAAATTATGAAGAGGTATACTTTGCGGTAGGAGTGCATCCTTATGATCTAGAGAAGTTTGATGAAGCGCTGTTTCATCGTTTTTTACCGCATCCAAAATGCGTAGCAGTCGGTGAATGCGGTATGGACTATTTTCGGCTTGAAGGCACGCCTGAGGAAAAACTATCTGTAAAAAAGGCGCAGCGTGAAGTATTTGAAGCGCAAATTGCCCTGGCTAAGGAGTATTCCAAACCGCTTATTGTGCACATACGGGATGCTTCAGCTGATGCAAAAGAGATTTTATTGCAAAACGATGCTTGCAAAGTTGGAGGAGTGCTTCACTGTTTCAATGCAGATGAGCAGCTGTTGCCACTTGCAAAATGCGGCTTTTACTTTGGCATTGGCGGTGTTGTAACATTTAAAAATGCACGTAAACTCGTTCAGGTTCTACCCAAGATTCCACTACAGAAGATGCTTATAGAAACAGACGGTCCTTACTTGACACCCGAACCGTTTCGTGGCAAACGCAACGAGCCGCTTTATACCATATACGTTGTGCAAAAAGTATCTGAAATCCTTGAAATACCTAAAGAGGAGATAGAGAAAATAACGACTGAAAATGCTTTGAGGCTATTCAATATTTCATAATATTAAAACGGCTTAATTTTTTTCATACGCACTTTTGGGTAAAATATTCCCTTAGTTCTGGGTAGCTTTCTCTACACAGAGCAAAAAGACCTAAAATCAAAGAGTGAAAAATTGAAAAAAATCCTTTTTCTGTTCCTGCCTCTTTTATTGAGTGCGAATTTGACCTACACGCTCAACTACTCTAAAGAGCTGCAACTTCTTAACAGTTTCGATGTAGATGACAGCTTCATTTATGATCCTGTACTTAACCAGATGAAAAACAACTACAAGAAGCACTATAGAACCAAACACTTTTTCAAAGCTATGAATGATGCTTACATCTTCATCCCTTCCATCAAAAACATCCTTGCGCAGTACGGTGTACCCAAAGAGTTTTTGTATCTTGCTATGGCAGAGTCGAACTTTCACAGTAGTGCCTATTCTAAAAAACGTGCTGCCGGTCTTTGGCAGTTTATGCCCTCTACCGCAAAACTCTATGGTCTGAAAATCGACGAATATGTCGATGAGCGAAGAGACCCGGTAAAGTCCACGATAGCCGCTGCAAAACATCTTTCTTATCTACACAAGAAATTCGGCAAATGGTATTTGGCAGCTATTGCCTACAATTGTGGAGGTGGGCGACTGCAAAGAAGCATTAAAAGAGCGGGTACGGATGATCTTGCTGTTTTGATAGATCCAAAAAAGAGATACTTACCGCGTGAAAGTAGGCTCTACATTCGAAAGATTCTTGCGTTGGCACTGCTGGCAAACGATGAGCAGTTTCTGCTTGACAGTGAGTATGAATACCTGCTCAACCGAGCCAATGCCTATTCGCTGGCAACGGTAAAGCTACAAAGCGGTACTTCGCTACGCTATCTTTCCAAGCAAGTGGGCATTCCGCTAAAAGAGCTCAAGAAGCTTAACAGACACCTAAAATATGACTTCATTCCACCTTATAAAGAGGGATACGATGTCTATATTCCAT
>JALWLR010000168.1 GCA_027084065.1 Helicobacteraceae bacterium
GAAGAGTACGGCATGAACGACTACAATGCCAGTGTCATAACCTCTACGAAAGAGACGGCATACTTTTTTGAAGAGATGATGGCAGAGGGTATCACTGCTAAAAACGCCATAACATGGCTTACAGTTGAGCTACCTGCACGTTTTAAAGGGGGTATGAGTGTCACGGACTCTCCCGTCGATGCCAAAAAATTGGCAACCCTCGTACAACGCATAGAGGATAAAACCATTAGCGGCAAAGCGGCGAAAGAGGTTTTGGACTACTTGATGGAACATGCAGAAGATGTCGATGCAGTCATAGAAAAACTGGGGCTTAAGCAAGTGAGTGATACGGGTGCAATCGAGGCGATGGTCGATGAGATTCTTGCTTCGAATGAAGATAAAGTGGCAGAGTACAAAGCTGGAAAAGAGAAGCTTTTTGGCTTTTTCGTAGGGCAGGTTATGAAAGCCAGTAAAGGCAGTGCAAATCCACAAACAGTAAACGAGATACTCAAAACAAAGTTGAGTTGATGCAACACTTTTTCAGCCGTCTTTTGATCTCTTTGGCATACAGGCTTAGAAGTAGCCAAAGTTATCAAAAAAGACGGCGCTTCTTTTACAATCTTTTAGAAAACGACAACTACAAATATAAAAAATATTTCGACTTTTTCATGATCTTTTTGATCTTTGTGAGTGTGTTTGTTTTGATTCGTGAGGTGCATCATCATGTCAACGATGCGCTGATGTTTGTGAACAATTATGTCATCTCTTTTATTTTTCTCGTTGAGTATTTGTTGCGTCTTTGGGTAAACGGCAGTGTCACGAAAATCATTATTGAGCAGGATGAACACGATGCGATGCTGGGACGAGAGTTTCAGCTGAAAAAAGCTTTGAGCAAAATTGTAAAAATGAAACTCTCCTATATGGCGCAGCCAAAAGCCATCGTCGATTTGTTGGCTATTATGCCATTTTTTCACGAGTTGCGATTGCTTCGTCTTTTTGTTCTGTTTCGGGTGTTCAAACTTTTTCGTTACACGAAGAGTTTTACCGGGCTCGTTTCTGTTTTGGCAAGCAAAAAGTTTGAGTTTTTTACCCTCTTTTTATTTACATCCATTGTCATTTTCGTCTCTTCGGTTTTGATTTATGTCATTGAAGGAAACAATCCAAATTCCAACATTCAAAACTTTTTCTCTGCCATTTATTGGTCTGTCGTAACACTCTCTACGGTTGGTTTTGGAGATATTACGCCTGTTTCAGAAGAGGGACGATTTGTAACGATTTTTATCATTATCTCGGGTGTCGGGGTGCTTAGTTTTTTTACTTCACTCATTGTCTCGGCATTTAATGAACGGCTTGATGAGTTTAAAGAGGCAAAAACTATAGAAAATATCGCAAAGCTGAAGCGTTTTTACCTGATTTGCGGCTATAGTTCCATAGCCAAAGAGGTTATAAAGGAGTACAAGTTTCGCAATAAAGCCATAGTGGTCATAGACAGCGACTTTGGACGTGTCGAAGAGGCGAAAAAAGAGGGTGTCACAGCACTCCATCTTAAACCAGGAAGTATGGAGAGTTATGAGAGATTGCATGTGGATTTTAAAAAACAGGTGCATGTAGTCTTGTGTTTGCAGCAAGATGATGTCGAAAATGTCTATACGGCGTTGACTATTCGTTCTTTGGACAAGCATGTAAGAATTCTCTCTTTGCTTATGAACGACATCAACCGAAAGAAGCTGCAGTTTGCAGGTGTAAACGACATTATCTATCCGCAAGAGCTTATAGGGATGATAACCAAAGAGCTGGTAGGGCAGCCGGTGGCTTTTGAGGCGATTCATGCGCTTAGGAGTGAAAACTCCAGTGTCAAAATAGATGAAATTATCATTACCGAAGCGATGGCGCAGAACTATCCGTATGTGGGCGATCTTGGAAACAAGCGTTTTCGAATCGTTTTGTTGGGAGTGTATAAAAAAAGGGGTGAGCGTTTTTGGTTCAATCCGATTGACTCGACACTGCTTGAAGCGGGCGATATTTTGCTAGTTATTGGCTATATGCCTTTTATTAAAGAATTTGAAAAGCACCTTATGAGCAGGGATGAACATGCAAAATAAAAAACGAGCACTCATTTTCGGAAGTAACAAATATGCCATAGAGATCGCCAACAGCGTTCAAAGCATTTATGATATAGAGTTTTTCGTAACCGATGAAAAGGAAGAGATAGAGTTCTCGGGAAGATATGTCAAAAATATTTTTGATTTAAGTGACGATTGGTATAATGTTGAAAAGTTCGAAGATACCGAAAATACGATCGTTTTTTGTGTTTTGGATGAAGAGGCTGAAAATGTCTTTTTGGCGATCTCGCTTCGTTCCAACTTTAAAGATCTCGTACTTGTCGCGATTGCGGCGAACAAAGAGAGTGTTTCGAAACTGAAAATGGCGGGTGTGAACAAGGTCATTCCCATAGAACAGACCACAGCGGAGATAATTTCCGACATCATTCACAATCCTATAGCCAGCAAGGTGCTTCATGGGATTCTTTATGAAAAGAGTGACCTTAAACTCGCACAAATAGAGGTTGAAAACGCGGAGATGTTTGATGGAGAGTTTCCAGCAGACATAGACTGGAGTCGCTATCAGGGGGTTGTTGTTTTGTCTATTATGCACAAGGACTTAACAACGGAGTTTATCTACTCCTCCAAAGCCAAACGAACACCACTAAAAAACGGCGATATGATTATAGTAGTCGGATATGAAGCCGACATCGCGGAATTTGAAAAACAGATCGGGAGAAGAAAATATGTCAATTGGAGTGATTGGAGCTGGTAAATGGGGGCAAGCGTTACACTTTGCACTCTCGCAGGAGAACAAAGAGTGCTACATTACCTCAAGAACGAAGCGAGAAATTGACAACTTCCTTCCTCTTGATGAGGTCGTAAAGATGGAGTACCTTGTCATTACGATTCCGGCACAGGAGATCTCAAAGTGGTTGCAGGAGCATTTTTCGTTTCAAGGACAAAAAATTCTTGTTGCTTCTAAGGGTATCGAAGCAAGCAGTGGACGCTTTTTAAATGAAATATACGCATCCTACGTACCGGATGATGCCATCTCTTTTTTGTCTGGTCCTTCGTTTGCCGCTGAAGTGATGCAGTCTCTTCCAACCGCTTTGGTTGTTAACTCGAAAAACGAGCAACTCGCTCAAACCTTCGCCTCTTTTTTCCCGTCGTTTATCAAAACATATGTCAGTGACGATGTCATTGGTGCAGAGATTGCCGGAGCGTACAAAAACGTTATAGCCATCGCAGCAGGCATTTGTGAG
Source organism: Helicobacteraceae bacterium (assembly GCA_027084065.1). Taxonomy (GTDB): domain Bacteria; phylum Campylobacterota; class Campylobacteria; order Campylobacterales; family Sulfurimonadaceae; genus S012-15. The sequence goes on from JALWLR010000168.1 coordinate 3,287, forward strand.
GGACTCTCTTTGGGAAAGAACGCTTCTGCCGCGCTTATTTCAAGAGGGTTGGTAGAGATGCACCGCTTTGGAATGAGTTATGGGGCAAAAGAGGAGACCTTCTTGGGGCTTAGCGGTTCGGGCGATCTTTTCTTGACGGCAAGCTCGACGATGAGTAGAAATTTTCGAGTGGGACTTGGTCTGGCAAAAGGAAAAAAGAAAGAGCAGATCATCAAAGAACTCGGTGAAGTCGCAGAAGGCATAGGGACGGCATACGCACTGGAGCGAATTGCCAAGGAGCAGGAACTTTACCTACCAATTGCGACAGAAGTGCATGCTGTTTTAGAGGGAAAAGAGCCAAAGAAAAGTTTGCGTACCCTGCTGACTAGGAGCTAACATGGGTCAAAATATGAAAATAGCCTTGAGTGTGGGACTTGCCGTGATCGTATTTGTCCTGTGTGAGGGCTATTTGTCTACAACAAAATCAGCGCTTCTTGGGATCATTGCGCTGCTAGTCGGGTTATGGAGCAGTGAGGCGCTGCCGCTTGGAGTTGTTTCGCTTTTGCCGATTGTTCTTTTTCCGGCATTTGGCATTCTCTCTACAAAAGCGACGACAATCAACTATGCCAATCATATCATCTTTTTGTTTTTGGGCGGTTTTTTGCTTGCAATCGGCGTTGAAAAGAGCAAGTTGCATCTTTTTATAGCGCAGAAAATTTTAAGTATTTTTCCAAAAACACCCAGAGGGATGATCTTTTCGCTCGCTTTGACCTCTGGAGTGCTTAGCTCCGTTTTATCAAACACGACTACGACGCTGTTGCTTATCTCTATTGCTGTTTTTTTAACAGAGCATACGGGACTTAAGATGCGTTTTGCACTTGCCATTGCCTATGGAGCGAATATCGGCGGGATTTTAACGCCCATCGGGACTCCGCCGAATCTTGTTTTACTTGGGATTATGAGCGATTCGAATATGGAGATTATCCCATTTTTTACATGGATGATGCTTACAGCACCTCTTGTGCTTTTTATGCTCTTTTTTATGGCGTATCTGCTTAGTATAGGTACGAAAGATATAGCTATCGAACAAATTCAAGAGAAGCTTACACTGACAAAAGAGCAAAGAAAAGTGCTCTATTTGCTTTTTGCTCTTATTACGCTGCTTCTTGTCAATGCGAAGATAAAGCCATATTGGGATGGTTTGGGGTTGAGTGAGAGTGGTGTATTGTTGGCATTTGGACTGGCGCTTTTTATGCCCCCTTTGAATGTTTTGAAGTGGGAGAGCGACTTTCATAAAGTGCCCTATGCCATTATCTTTCTTTTTGGAGCGGGCTTTTCCATAGCCAAGGCATTTTCACATACCGGTCTTGCCGATGACATCGCTCATGTTTTACTCTCTATGACGGAGATGACACCGTTGTTATTGCTACTGGCAACGGCAACGCTTATTACATTCGCGACTGAAATAACTTCCAATACGGCGCTTATTTCGATAATGCTGCCCGTTATCTACTCCGTAGCCAAACAAAGCGGTATCGATGCGACACTTTTTATGATGGTAGCGACTTTGTGTGCAAGTTACGCTTTTATGCTGCCTATTGCCACGCCGCCAAACGCAATTGCGATGAGCAGCGGTGCGGTACACATAAAAGATATGCTTCGCTACGGAATCATTCTTAACATCGTCGGTATTGTTGCTATAGTGACGATAGCCTATTTTTACTGGAGACATTTTATATGAAACGAACACTCAAAGAGGTTTACGGTACGTGGATTTTGATATTTTATTTTATCAAATGGCCATATGTTTTGGGGTATGCGTACCTCTATTTTGTTAAAGGGTTGCAAAACTGGATTTTGATAGCGCTTTGGTTCTTTTGTCTCTTTTTGATTTTGCAGGATTTTTACAAAATTGCCCGTTACGGCTTTGGCTGCAAGGCTCAAAAGGGGTGTGATGTCTCCAAAAAAACTATGGAAAATGACAAACGAAAAGACTAATTTTTCATTTTTAGTTTCTTTTCACGAAAAAAGAGATAAAATTCCAAAACTTTTTAGAAGGATAGATCATGATCGTGCATATCGTGATGTTTAAGTTCAAAGAGGAAAACAAAGCTTTGAACATGGCAAAAGTGCGGAAAAGACTCGAAGATCTCGAAGAGAGCATCGATGTTTTGAAGTCAATGGAGGTCGGGATCAACTTTAACGAGAGCGAACGGGCAATGGATATGTCACTCTATTCGACGTTCGAGTCCCAGCGCGATCTAAAAACCTACCAAGAACATCCGGAACATCAAAAAGTGGTTGAACTTATCAAAAAGGTCACTGAAGAGTCCCGTGTTGTGGATTATATTTTAGAGTAACTTCTAGAGGTCGCTTCATGCGGCTTCTTCTTGCTTCCTTATCCTTCTCTTTGCTTTCTTTTGTTATTATATCTTCACTATTTACTAAAGAGTGAACTCATGAAAAAGTATATTAAAGAGCAAATCAAACAATCTTTCCAAACCAAACAGGCTATTTATGAAAATGAAGCCCTGCTAACGACGATTGAAGATGTTGCTAAAGCGTGTGTCGATGTTTACAAAAAGGGCAAAAAGACTCTTCTTGCCGGTAATGGAGGCAGTGCCGCAGATGCACAGCATATAGCGGCCGAGCTTGTAGGGCGCTACGGTTTTGACAGACCCTCTATTCCCTCATTGGCTTTGACGACAGACACCTCCAACTTGACAGCTATCGGTAACGACTATGGGTATGACTATGTCTTTTCTCGTCAGATTGAGGGGATGGGTCAAGAGGGAGACCTTTTTATAGGCATCTCTACAAGCGGCAATTCTCAAAATGTCATCAACGCTTTTGAGGCTGCAAAGAAAAAAGGCATAACATGCGTTGCGCTTGTTGGACGTGATGGCGGGAAAATGGCACAAATGGCGGATTTTTCGCTTATTGTTCCTTCCAATGCCACCCCGCGCATCCAAGAGAGCCATATCCTCATAGGGCATATCATCTGCGATATTATTGAAAAAGAGCTTTTTGGAGAGGGTATTGCCTAAAGCGGCTCTATTTCTTGATCGTGACGGTGTTATTAACGTCGAAAAAAACTATCTTTACCGTAGAGAGGATTTTGAGTTTATCGACGGCATTTTCGATCTGTGTCGCTACTTTCAAAACAAAGGGTACAGCATTGTAGTCGTTACGAACCAGTCAGGCATTTGCAGAGGCTACTACAGTGAAGAGGATTTTGCCAAACTGACAAAGTGGATGGAGGGGGAGTTTGCCAAAGAGGGCATACATATCGCCAAAACATATCACTGCCCTCATCATCCCGATTTTACGGGAAGTTGCAGCTGTCGTAAGCCCAAGCCGGGTATGTTTTTGCAGGCAAAGCAAGAACTTGGAATCGATATGGAGAACTCCGTCGTTGTAGGCGACAAACAAAGCGATCTCGAAGCGGCAAAGCGGGCGGGAGTGAAGCGTGGTTATCTGTTTGATGGAGAGAAGATAAAAAATTTGCAAGATATTATAGCCATAGAGGAGAGTTATGTTACTGCTCAATAGCGGAGGGACATTTAACAAACGATACAACCCGTTAAGCGGTGAATTGGAAGTTCCGATGGACAACTATGCGCTTGAGCGTATTTTGGAGAGTTTTACACAAAAACCGCCGCTTGCAGGAGTCGTCTACAAAGATTCGCTTGAGATGGATATGAACGACAGAAAGATGCTGGCTGAGATTATTTTTCACTCAAGCGAAAGGGAGTTCGTCATCGTGCATGGAACGGATACAATGGCGGTAACGGCGGAGTTTTTATCGGAAATCTTTGAGGACCGTGTTATTGTTCTCACAGGCGCGATGAGACCGTTTGAGATAGATCATGTAGAAGCAAGCCTCAATCTCGGTCTTGCCATAGGATTTGTCAAATCGTGTGAGAAAAACGGTGTTTACATTTGTATGAGCGGATATATCGAGCCGTGGGAGAAGATAGGCAAGAACAAACAGTTAGGAAGATTTGAAATTGAGTGATAAAGAGAAAGTAGCGTGCGATCACTGCCATTTGGAGTTTAGTAAAGATGTGATGATAAAAGATGGGGAGCACTATTTTTGTTGCAATGGCTGTCAAGGCGTTTATCATCTTTTGAGTGATGAAGGACTGGATAGCTTTTATGAAAAGACAAAAGGAGTCAAACTCTCTCCACCGACAAAACAGTATGAAGATTCGAAAAACTTCGATTCACCTGCATTTTATGACAAATTTGTCAAAACGGATGAAAACGGCTTTAGCCGTGTAGCACTTGTCATAGAGGGGATTCACTGCAGTGCGTGTGTCTGGCTGAATGAAAAGGCACTCCAAAAAATGGATGGTGTTATTGAAGCCAACATCAACTATACCAATAACAAAGCGATTGTGGTATGGGATGATGATATTGTCAAACTCTCCCAAATCGTCGATATGATTCGTGCCATAGGCTACAATGCTTTTCCTTACGATCCCTCCATCCAAGAAAGCAGAGCCAATAAAGAGAGAAAAGATTATTATCTGCGTATGGCGGTTGCCATTTTTGCTACGATGAACGTGATGTGGGTGGCGGTTGCCCAGTATGCGGGCTACTTTACCGGTATCAAGCAGGACATGAAGACAATTCTCAACATTGCAGAGTGGGTGCTTGCAACGCCGGTACTTTTTTACAGTGGATGGATCTTTTTCCGTGGAGCCTACTACGGCATCAAGACCAAAACGGTCAATATGGACATTCTCGTCGCCACCGGAGCTACGCTTACTTATATCTACTCCATTTATATCACACTGACTGAAAGTGGTGAAGCCTACTTTGACAGTGTGAGTATGATCATTACCTTCGTTTTAATTGGAAAATTTTTGGAGGTGCTTTCAAAAAAGAGTGTCGCCGATGCGCTAGACATCATGGGAAAAGATATTCCCAACGAAGTGCAGGTGCTACGTGAGGGTAAGATAGTGCCTGTAAAGCTTGCTGATGTACAAGTAGGCGATGTTATAGTCGTAACGAGTGGACAAAAGGTGCTTTTTGACGGCGAGATCATCAAAGGGGAAGGGTGTTTTGATGAAAGCTCACTTACTGGAGAGAGTGAACCTATATGTAAACAAGAAGGCGATAACGTCATAAGCGGTACGCTCAGTATAGATGCCGATGTGCAGGTGCGTGCGACCAAAGATTTCGAGCACTCCACACTTGCACATTTGACCAATCTTTTAGAAGAGTCCTTGAGCAAAAAACCACGCATTCAACAAATGGCAAACAAACTTTCGGAGTATTTCTCCATCACTATTTTGACTCTTTCTGCCGTTACATTTCTTGCGTGGCTCTGGCTGGGGCATGATTTTGAGCGTTCGTTCATGGTGGCGATTTCGGTCATTGTTATTGCATGTCCATGTGCACTCGCTTTGGCAACACCGGTTGCAACCCTTGTAGGGTTGGGCATAGCGGCAAGGCGCGGCATACTTTTCAAAGAAGCAGCGCAACTTGAGACAATGGCGAAGGCAGATACGCTACTACTGGATAAAACGGGAACACTGACACTGGGCAAGCCTGAAGTCGTCCAAGAGAAAAAGTACAAAGAGTATGACAAAAATGTTCTTGCATCTCTTACAAAACTCTCTAACCATCCTGTATCAAAAGGGGTTTTTAACTATCTCGATCTTGACGATTTTCACGAGGTATGCTTCGATAGTTTCAAACAGCATCCGGCAATGGGTATCGAAGCATATGTTGGAAAAAGACGCTATCTTGGCGGTAATGCGAAGTTGTTAAAATATTTTGGAATCGATGTTGCCTATGAGAGTGATCGTACACTCTTTTTCTTTGCAGTCGATGATGAGGTGGTAGCTGTTTTCGAACTTGAAGACCCACTAAAACCCGATGCAAAACAGAGTATCGAAGCGATCAAAAAACGCGGTATCGAACCTGTTATACTTACGGGAGATCATAAAAACATTGCACTTAAGGTTGCAAATGAGCTTGGAATTAGGCGTGTCTACTACGAGCTGACGCCGGAGCATAAAGCGGCTTTTGTGGAGGATATGCATAAGCAAAATCATATAGTCGTTATGGTGGGGGATGGAATCAACGATATTTTGGCACTTTCACAAGCAGATATAGGTATTGTTATGGGAAGTGGAAGTGATATTGCTATAGAGGTGGGCGATGTCGTTTTGCTTGATGACAGGCTTACCTCACTGGTTGAGAGCTTCCAGATCGCTGCAACGAGTTACAGACTCATCAAAGAGAATCTAGCGCTCTCGCTTGTTTACAATGCCATAACGATTCCGCTTGCGATGGCGGGTTATGTCATACCGCTTGTTGCGGCAATCTCTATGAGCTTGAGCTCACTACTAGTTGTCGGAAATTCGATACGCATTAAATTTACATGGAGAAGAGGATGAGCAGTGGAATTGTAGCTATGATGCTTGGTGCATCGCTTTTTTTGGGCGGTATCGCTCTTGTAGCCTTTTTGTGGGGCTTGCGAAGCGGGCAGTTCGATGATGAGGAGAAGTTTCTCAATGCCGTGAAGTTCGACAATGAAGATGACTTGCAAAGTGCTGTAGAAGCGCAAAAGAAAAAAGAGGAACTTCTTATGAAAAAAAGAGCGAAAAAAGAGCAGTATAAACCAGAGTGATTAGAAAAGGGGAATGAAACGAGAAGAGAACCATCCAAAAAGGATGGTCACTAAAAAAGGGTAATTACTTACCGATTTTTTGAGCGAGTGCTTTAAGATCTGCGTCGCTGTATTTTGCAACTTGACCTTTCATAACACCTTTCATCGGTCCGCCGTAAGTACCGTGTTTATAACCAAGAAGTGCTTTTTCGATTTCTGCGTGAGTCATATCTTTAACGACTTTAGATTTTCCAAGAGCTTTTTTGCTCCAATCAGCACCGTGGCATCCTGCACATGCAGCTGTGTTTACTGCAGCGAATGCAGCAGAAGCAAGAGCGATAGAAGCGACAGTTGTAACTACTAGCTTTTTCATTTTCATTTCCTTATGATAAAATTTCAGCTAAATTATAATGTCTCGTTACTTAAATGCCATTTAATCAGGGGGTTTATAGCAGGAAAGTTAACGGATATTAATAATACTATATAAATATAGATTGAATCTTCATTGCAGATTAAACACTTCTGTTGTAAGATTTGGAAATTTTTATAAAAAGAGGATGCAGATGCGCTATATTGACGATGATTTGAAAAACAAGACAATCCTTATAACGGGAGGAGCAGGTTTTATAGGGAGTAATCTCGCTTTTTATTTTCAGCATAACCACCCGCAAGCCAAAGTTGTGGTACTTGATACCTTTCGAAGCGGTGAGACACTCAGTAACGGCAACCTAAAAAGTTTCGGGCATTTTAAAAATCTTATAGGTTTTAATGGAGAGGTTATCAGCGGAGACATCAACGACCCATCTTTACTTGCGCGCTTAGAGCGTGATTACAAATTCGATTATATCTTTCATGAAGCTGCCATCAGTGACACGACGGCACAAGAGCAGGACTTGATGATAAAAACAAACGTCAATGCTTTTAAAGATCTGCTCGATTTGGCTTTGAAGCACAATGCAAACATGATTTATGCCTCTTCCGCTGCGACATACGGTAGCAGTGATATTTTCAAAGTAGGCTATGAGCAGCCAAACAACGTTTATGGCTTTTCTAAGGTTATGATGGACAACATTGCCAATGAGTATATGCTCAAAAGTGACATCTCCATTGTCGGTCTTCGTTACTTCAATGTCTATGGTCCAAGAGAGTACTTCAAAAATACGACGGCATCGATGGTTTTACAGTTTGGGCATCAGATTTTGGCTGGGAAAAATCCGCGTCTGTTTGAGGGAAGCGACAAAATCAAACGCGATTTTATATATATAGAAGATGTCATTCAAGCCAACATCAAAGCGATGCATCCAAGAAAAAGTGCGGTTGTCAATGTAGGAACGGCAAAAGCGAGAAGTTTTCAAGATATAGTAGATATTTTGTGTGACGAGCTGGATATGCATCCAAAATATGAGTACATTCCAAATCCTTACATAGGAAGCTACCAGTTTTTTACCCAAGCCGACATAGAAGATACCAAAGAGGTACTTGGCTATGAGCCGCGTTATGAGATGGAAGAGGGGATTCACGACTATCTGCCGGAGATTGTCCGCATATATGAGACGGAAGTGAAAAAATGATAACGAGTCTTCGAGACAAGCATCCATCCGTTTTGGTAGTGGGAGATTTAATGATAGACCACTATTTGTGGGGTAGTTGTGAGCGAATCTCTCCCGAAGCTCCCGTGCAGGTTGTCGATATTCAAAAAGAGACGACGGTACTTGGAGGGGCTGGAAATGTCGTGAACAATCTTGTCTCGCTGGGAGCGAATGTGCATGTGGCAAGTGTCATCGGAGATGATGAAAACGGCAAAGAGCTGCTTAGGATGCTAGAAAACATCGATGTCGATACAAGCAACATCATTACGCAAAAAGGGAGAAAAACATCTAAAAAATCCCGTGTTATCGCTTCGAATCAGCAGATAATCCGTTATGACAAAGAATCAAAGGAGGATGTGGAGCTTAGCTCTTCGGTATCGCTTGCAAGAGCCATTGAAAAAGATATAGCGAAGTATGATGCCATCACTCTTTCAGACTATGGAAAAGGGGTGCTTACTGAGCGTTTTACCCAAAACATCATTGAAATTGCAAACAAAAACGGTACAAAAGTTTTTGTCGATCCAAAAGGGAGTGATTATAGCAAGTACAAAGGTGCTTATACGCTGACTCCTAACAAAAAAGAGGCAAGTTTGGCAACAGGTATAGAGATCGAAAATGAAGAGTCGCTCAAAGAGGCTTTGGTCAAACTAAAAAGGGAGTGTGCGCTCGATCTTTCCCTTATAACACTCAGCGAGGACGGCATAGCGATTTTTGATGAGCAGCTTCGACGCTTTCCTACCGTCGCCAAAGAGGTATATGACGTCACGGGTGCCGGCGATACGGTCATCGCCTCTTTGGCGTTTGCTATCAGTAGCGGCAAAAGCATAGATGAAGCATGTGTTTTTGCCAATCTTGCCGCCGGTGTAGTTGTTGGCAAAATAGGAAGCGCTACGGTTACTTTGGATGAGATAGAGGAGTATGAAAGCGCGTTGCATAAAAGTAGCAGCGAGTCGCACATCAAGACATTTGACGAAATTGCGAGGTTAGTGGAGCGTTATAAAAAAGAGGGCAAGAAAATAGTCTTTACAAACGGCTGTTTCGACATTTTGCATGTAGGTCATGTAAAATACCTGCAAGAGGCGAAGAGCTTTGGCGATGTGCTGATAGTGGGACTCAACTCCGATGCAAGTGTACGTCGCCTCAAAGGTCCCTCGCGCCCCGTCAATCCGGTTGAAGACAGAGCCTACTTGCTGGCAGCGTTGGAGGCTGTGGATTTTGTCGTGCCGTTTGAGGAGGATACTCCTTATGAGCTCATTAGGATGATTCACCCCGATGTTTTGGTCAAAGGCGGCGACTATGCAGGAAAAGAGGTTGTCGGAACGGAATTTGCTAAAGAGCTCCGTCTAGTCGACTTTGTCGCAGGAAAAAGCACAACAAATACAATAGAAAAAATTCAAGGAAAGAGTCTATGCTAAAAAAAATAGGAATTATCAGTCTCGCAGCTGCCAGTGCAATGGCGATGCATAGTTTTTCACTCAATATCAACGATGTCGATTTGGAAACAGGTGTTGAGCTCGATATGGGGCAGTTCAATGAAGCTGTTGAACCAAATACCACTTTTATAGGGGTAAAATACCTCAAAATCGACAGTGATTACAGTAGCTACAATGATCCAAGCGCTTATGTTGAAGCGAGCTTTAAAATCCAGCGTCAAATCAAAGACACAAACCTTTTTGCAGGTCTTGGCGTCAAGCTGAACTACATCAACAACGATGGCAATAATGACTTTATGTCTTTGCCGCTTTCTATGAAGTTTGGCTACAAAGCAGATACGGAACTACCGGTATATGTCAGTTTGGAAGGTTTTTATGCTCCAAAAGTGTTGAGTCTGCAAGAAGCGGAGGGGTATTATGAGTATCGCTTCAACATTGAAGTAGAGCTCATTCCCAATGCTAATGTAAATATAGGATTTAGAGATATGGAAACGAAGTATGAAACAACGACAGGGTATGGAAGCAGCTATATCAAGTACAATCGCTCCGCATATGTCGGTTTCGTTTTCAAGTTCTAGTTTATGAGTATCTCCGCAGCGTCGATGACACGCTGGGCGGAGATCTTTTTCATACACTCGTGATGCTTTAGCGGACACTCCCTTTTCATGCAGGGAGCACATGCAATATCTTCTCTTACAATCAATGATTTTTCATTTTTCCATTGGCAAGTTTCAGTATGTTTTGTCGGTCCAAAGATGGAAACAGTCGGTACCTGATAAGCTGCAGCCACATGCATGGGACCACTGTCGTTGGTTATGAAAAGCGAGCAGCTCCCTATGTGGCCGCAAAGCTCTTCTATGGTCGTTTTTCCGGCAAGGTTGGTGTAGTTTTGTACCCCTCTTTGTTGAAGCTCTTTTTCTATGTCTGCAGCTACTTCTACTTCGCTGGGTCCGCCAAATATTAGTATGTCGAAGCGGTCACTAAAGTGTGCGGCAACTTCTGCGAAGCGCTCAGGATACCAACGCTTCGCACTGCCGTAGGTTGCTCCCGCGTTGATGCCCAGCAGTTTTTTTTGCGTTTTGTAAGGCGGAATGTAAAGACGCAAAGGGGGAACTTCTTGGGGGATAAACTTCTTAAGTCCAGCAGCTGCAAGTTCGGCATATTGTAACACAAGATGCTTGTTTGTTTGAATCTTTGGAGCATAGGTAATGCCAAGTAGTTTTGCGTGCCACGAGTTTCGTGTAATTGTTACCTTGCTTTGAGTCAGTTTTAAAAGCAAAGAGGAGTGAAACTGCTTGCGAAAACTCAAAGCGACATCGAAACTTCCCAGTTTTTTTGCAAACTCGTAGGTCGCTTTGAGTCTGCTTTTGTGCTGTTTGGTGGTGTCTACGAATGCCGCTTCACAGTTTGGATGGTGCTTGAGCGCTTCAATGCTGACATATGAACCCACAAAAGTCAGCTTGGCATTTGGGTAAATTTCTAAAAGAGTTTCGATTGCCGGTGTCGCCATAACGGCGTCGCCGAGCCAGTTGGGTAAAACAACGAGAATTTTCATACGACCACCGCCTTTGTATCGTAGATGTAGTAAGGGCGTTCATGAAGAGTCAGCGTGCCGGGCTTGATTTTTTTGCCAAGCATATCGTATATTTCATACCCATCATCGAATGCAACCTCTTTTGCATGTAAAGACCAGTGGATTTCGAGTAATCGCTCCTCTTTCGTACACATAATTCGATAGTGCCCCCTTTTGATGTCCATGCGTAAAAATTGTGCATTTTGAAGATGTGAAGAGAGTGCTTTATAGGCAAAGTAAGCCTCTCTTTTACGTAATTTTTTGTTTGTCTCGTCATAATCGACCAGTCCGTACCCTTTTGCAATGAGCTGATGCCACGCGACATATTCTATTTGTGCGGAGGCGTAGGCAAGCAGGTGGTAGCGTACCATGTATGCCGCATAGGTCGTTTCGTCTACGCACTCATGTTCGCTTGTGGGAGCATAGGGGGCTGTGTTTTGTAAAGGCCAGTTCGTTTCGGTAATGTAGATGCGGTTTTTCGTTTTTGGAGAGAGCGTGACCAAAGAGCTCAGCAAGGCTATTTTGTCTGAGAGGTTGAAGCCAAGCTGTGTCTTTTCCGGTGCACCCCGTCTGTCTACGTATAAAAGCGCGGAAATGCCGTCATAGCGACATTTACAGAAGTTAAAAAGGGTATGGACACTCCAGTGAAACTCAAAGTCTATGACTCCACTGCCAATAAGCGTGATGTGGGGAAAGTGCTCTTTTTTCAAATCGTAAGCGACTTTGAAAAAACGCAAATACTCCCGCACACTGAAAAAGCCCCATTTGGCACGGTTTA